>DASXOZ010000078.1 GCA_036493895.1 Candidatus Binatia bacterium
AAGGAGCACCGAACAGGTGCTGCGCTATCCGAAGGAGCACCGAACAGGTGCTGCGCTATCCGAAGGAGCACCGAACAGGTGCTGCGCTATCCAAAGGAGCACCGAACAGGTGCTCCGCTATCCAAAAGGAGCACCGAACAGGTGCTCCGCTATCGAAGGAGCACCGAACAGGCCGGTGCCGCCGTGCGTCCAAAGCCGGCATGGAAAGCGACTCGACCTCGCCCCCCCGATCACGCGCACACGGCCTGCTGCGATTTCTCACGTGGACTGCCTGGAGTCTGGTCGCGACGCTGGTGACGCTGCTGCTCCTCGTCGTCGGCATCACGCTCGGCTGGCATCACCTCGTTCCGTACGCCGCGACGATGATTTCGAAGTCGACGGGGCGCGAATTCCGCATCGACGGCGACACCGAGCTGCGACTGTTCTCGTGGCGACCGCACCTCGTGCTGGAGAAGGTGAGCTTCGCGAACCCGCCGTGGAGCCACCAGCCGAAGATGCTCGACGTCGGGCGGTTTCGCGTCTCCGTCGCTCTCAATCGCCTGCTGCAAGGGCGCTACGTGATCCCGCGAATCACGGTCGATGACGCGACGATTCACCTCGAGCAGCGCGCCGACGGAACCGACAACTGGACCCTGTGGGCGACCAAGGCCGTCAAGCCGAGCAGCCGCTCCCGGGTGCCGCAGCTGCGACATCTGCGCGTCTACAAGACCCACTTGACGTACACGCGCGAAGGTGCGCCGCAGTCCACGACCGACCTCGTGCTCGACAAGGCGCGCGGGGGCCTGGCCAAGGGCACGCGCCTGGTGGGTGACGGCAGCTACCAGCACCATCCCGCGCGAGTCGCCATCGAGGCAGGCTCGATCGATGAGCTGAACGATCCGACTCATCCCTATCCGCTGGACATGACACTGCGTGCCGGCTCGACCAGCGCACACATCGTCGGTCACCTGACCGGAGCGGTCGACAGCGGCGGCCTGGACGTCACGATGAACATCCAGGGCGATTCCCTGGCCGATCTCTTCCCGCTCGTCGGCGTCTCGATGCCCGACTCGCCGCCGTACAAGCTCACCGGAAAGCTCGAGCACGAAGGCAAGGTGTGGCGTTTCCAAAGCTTCGAGGGACGCATGGGCGACAGCGATCTCGGCGGCGTGCTCAGCGTCGACACCGCGCCGAAGCGCCCGAAGATGACCGCGGACCTGCATTCGAAGCTGCTCGATTTCGACGACCTCGCGGGCCTGATCGGTGCGCCTCCGCGCACCGGACCGGGTCAAACCGCGTCGCCGGAGCAGAAAGCCGAAGTGCAGGAGACCGAGGCGCAGGGACGCGTACTGCCCGACGCACCGGTGGACGTGCCGAAGCTGCAGGCGATGGACGCCGATGCACACCTGCTCGCCACGCGAGTCAACGCTCCGAACCACGTTCCGGTCGACAAGATCGATCTTCACCTCATCCTCGACAACGGCACGCTGCGCGCGGATCCCGCCTCGTTCGACGTGGCCAATGGACAAGTGCGCATGACGGCGAGCGTCCACACCGACGGCCGGCCGCTGCGAGCGGACGTCGACATCGAGGCGCGCGAGCTCGATGCCGCCAGGATCCTCGGCCCGACACCGTTCACCGAGCACTCCGGCGGCAAGATCGGTGGCGAGGTCAAGGTGGAAATGCAGGGGGGCTCGCTGCACCAGCTGGCATCGACCGCCAACGGCCGCATCCAGTTCGCGCTGGCCGATGCGCAGGTCAGCCACCTGCTGGTCGCGCTCATCGGCCTCGACGTGCAACACGTGCTCGGAATCGCGCTGACGGGCGACGAACCGCTGCCGGTGCGGTGCGCGGCCTTCGACCTGGCTGCGACCAACGGCAAGCTCCAGAGCAAGCTCGCCGTGATCGACACCGACAAGTCCAACATCACCATGGCTGTCGACCTCGACCTCGGCACCGAGCAGCTCGACGCCGAGATCATGCCGCACCCGCGCACCGTGAGCCTGCTCAGCCTTCGCCAGAACCTGCACGTCGGCGGACGCCTGGCCAAACTCGACTACTATCCCGACCCGCTGAAGATGGGCCGCGCGCGCGAGGCGGTGCAGAAGATCGACTTCGCGCTGGCGCCGATCATCGGACTGCTGACGCCGTTCGATGTGCCGACCCAGAAGAAGAACAACGACAACGGGTGCTCGGCGTTTCTGAGCGAGCAGTCCGAGCAGGGCCTCGTCCAGGAAGCGGGGGCAGGCGAGCCGCCGCAGCGCAAGGCAGTCGTCGCACATACTGCGCGAGCGGCGCAGGCGGCTGCGGCTTCGGGGAAACCGGTGACGGTTTCGCAGCGGGTGGCGAAAAAGTTCGAGAAACGACAGTCCCAGCACCCGCACCGGTAATCGGCGATACCGCGGAAACGGCGGGCCACAAGGGCGCGTCGTGCCGGGTCGCTCAGTTCTTGAGCGAGGCCTTGATGTATTCGCGCTGCAGGATCTGGATGTGCCGGGTCGAAATGCCTTTCGGGCACACGGCTTCGCACTCGCCTTCGTTGCTGCAGGCGCCGAAGCCTTCGGCTTCCATCTTCTCGACCATGCGCACGACGCGGCGCGAGCGCTCGGGCTGCCCCTGCGGCAGGTACGAAAGATGCGCGACCTTGGCCCCGACGAACAGCATCGCGGCGGCGTTCCTGCACGCTGCCACGCAGGCGCCGCACCCGATGCAGGCCGCGGCGTCGAATGCCTTGTCTGCAACGTCCTTGCCGATCAGCAGCTCGTTGCCGTCGGGAGCCGCGCCGGTATTGGCCGAGACGTAGCCGCCGGCCGCGATGATGCGGTCGAACGCGCTGCGGTCGACGACCAGGTCCTTGACCACCGGGAATGCTTTGGCGCGGAACGGCTCCACGGTGATGGTCTCGCCGTCCCTGAACACCCGCATGAAGAGCTGGCACGCCGTCTTGCCGCTGCCCGGCCCGTGCGCGATGCCGTTGATCGTGCAGCCGCAGGAGCCGCAGATGCCTTCGCGGCAGTCGGAGTCGAAGGAGACCGTGTCCTCCCCTTTGGCAACGAGCTGTTCGTTCAGCACGTCGAGCATCTCGACGAACGACATGTCGGGAACCACGCCGGCCACCTTGTATTCGACGAGATGGCCAGGGGCGTGGGGGCCGCTCTGGCGCCACACGCGCACCCGCATCGTCATCGGCGGTGCGCCAGTCTTCTGCAGCGCGGCGCTCACTTGTAGCTCCTCTGCTTGAGCTCGATGCTCTTGAACTCGAGGTTTTCCTTGTGGAGCTCCGGCTTTTTGCCGGGTCCCTTGAACTCCCACGCGGCGACGTACGCGAAATCGGCGTCGTCGCGCAGGCACTCGCCGTCTTCGGTCTGGTACTCCTCGCGGAAATGGCAGCCGCAGGACTCCTCGCGGTCCAGGGCGTCGCGCACCATCACGTCGGCGAACTCCATGTAGTCGTCGACGCGCAGCGCGTATTCGAGCTGCTTGTTGACGTTGTCGCCGGGGCCGACGACGCGAACGTTCTGCTGGTACTCGACCCGCAGCAGGTCGACCGCTTCGAGCGCGCCGGCAAGACCGGCACGGTTGCGCGCCATCCCGACGTGGTCCCAGAGGATGCGCCCGAGAGCGCGGTGGAACTCCTTGACGCTACGGCCGCCGTTCACCGCCAGCAGGCGCGTGATGCGCTCGTCGACGGCGGACTCCGCTTCACGGAAAGCTTCGTCGTCGGTCGTGACTTTCTCGAGCTTGGTTGCGCCGAGGTAGTTCGCCAGCGTGTAGGGCACGACGAAGTACCCGTCGGCAAGGCCCTGCATCAGCGCGCTGGCGCCGAGGCGATTGGCGCCGTGATCCGAGAAATTGGCTTCGCCGAGCACGAAAAGGCCCGGCAGGTTGCTCATCAGCGAGTAGTCCACCCACAGGCCGCCCATCGTGTAGTGCACGGCCGGGTAGATGCGCATCGGCTGGCGATACGGATCCTCTCCCGAGATGTGGTGGTACATGTCGAAGAGGTTGCCGTAACGGTCGCGGATGACTTTGTCGCCGAGGCGCTTGATGGCATCGGCGAAGTCGAGGAAGACCGCCCGGCCGGTAGCGCCGACGCCGAGCCCTTCGTCGCACACCGCCTTGGCGGCCCGCGACGCGACGTCTCGCGGGACGAGGTTTCCGAACGCGGGATAGCGGCGCTCCAGGTAATAGTCGCGCTCGGCGTCCGGGATCTCCGCGGGGTGGCGCTGGTCGCCGCCGTTCTTCGGCACCCACACGCGGCCGTCGTTGCGCAGGCTCTCGCTCATCAGCGTGAGCTTGCTCTGGTGGGTGCCGCTTTCGGGAATGCAGGTGGGATGGATCTGCGCGAAGCTCGGGTTGCCGAAGTAGGCACCGCGGCGCGCGCAGCGCCACGCCGCCGTGACGTTGCTGTTGCCGGCGTTGGTCGACAGGTAGTAGACGTTGCCGTAGCCGCCGGTGCACAGCAGCACGGCGTCGGCCGCGTAGCGCTCGTACTTGCCGCTGAGCAGGTTGCGAACGACCACGCCGCGCGCACGGCCGTCGATCATCACGAGATCGAGCATCTCGCGCCGCGGCAGCACCTTGACGGTGCCCGCGTCAACCTGGCGCATCATCGCCTGGTAGGCGCCGATCAGCAGCTGCTGCCCGGTCTGGCCCCTGGCGTAGAACGTACGCGACACCTGCGCTCCGCCGAAAGAGCGGTTGTCGAGAAGGCCGCCGTACTCGCGCGCGAACGGCACACCCTGGGCGACGCACTGGTCGATGATGTGCACGCTCATCTCGGCCAGGCGGTGAACGTTGCCTTCGCGGGCACGGTAGTCGCCGCCCTTGATCGTGTCGTAGAACAGCCGGTAGACCGAGTCGCCGTCGTTCTTGTAATTCTTCGCGGCGTTGATGCCGCCCTGCGCCGCGATCGAGTGCGAGCGCCTCGGGCTGTCGAGGATCGTCATCGCCAGCACGTTGTAACCGAGCTCGCCGAGGCTTGCGGCGGCCGACGCACCGGCAAGGCCGGTGCCGACGACGATGATGTTGTACCGGCGCCGGTTGGCGGGGCTGACGAGCCACGCATGCCCCTTGTAGTCGGACCACTTGGTCTCGATCGGCCCGGAAGGAACCTTGCCGTCGAGACTCACGACGCACCTCGCAGGATCACGTACACCGGCACGGCCATGAACCCGACGGTGAGGGCCACCGCGAGCGCCTGGCCGAAGCGGCGCAGCTCGCGACTGTAGGAGACGCCGAGAGATTCGAAACCGCTGCCGAATCCGTGCCAGGCGTGGACTCCGAGAATCGGCAGCGCGACGAGGTACCACGTCGTGTAGAGCGGGCTGCGGAACACCTCGAGCACGAGACGGTAGAGGTCGCGCATCGAGCCGTCAGCGGTCGTGTAGTGGGGTCCGAACTTGAACGTCACCAGGTGCAGCGGGACGAACACCAGCATGACGATGCCGCTGAAGATCATCGTCGAGGACGCCAGGCTCTTGCGGCCCGTGGCATCCGCCTTCGTCTTCTGCTGGTACGCGATGGGGCGCGCCGCCCTGTTGCGGTGCGTGACGACGATTCCCGAGACGAGGTGGGCGACGAAGAACAGCAGCAATCCCGCTTCGGCTAGATAGAGCAGCGGATTGCTCGTCAGGTGGTAGCTGTAGGCGTTGTAGGCGTCCTTGTCGAAGATCACGAGAAGGTTGGCCAGCATGTGGGTGATGAGGAAGCCGATCAGCAGCAAGCCGGTCGCCCCCATCAGCGCCTTGCGGCCGATGTCCGTTCTCAACAGTGCGAAAAAACGCTTCACAGAGCGGTCTCTCCGGCCGCTTATCTAGGCAAGCAGAAGAAAATGTAAAGATACATACCGCACAAGATGCGTACGGCTAATGGAACTCGGAGCGAGGCGCTAATGCCGTCGCGGTGCGTGTCCTCGAGCACGCGGCGGGCATGGATGTTTCAGGCGGCGCCCGCGGGGTCGGCTTCGGTGAAAACCGGAGCGAAACCGCCGCCTGCGGTGCGGAAATTCGTCGTCTGTCCCTGGTAGAGGCGCGACGCGATCATCTGCACGGCGCCGTCGTAGACGTAGCACCGGATGTCGAGCTTGAGCGGCACCTCGCGCCCCTCGACGACCACTGTGCGCTCGCTCGGAACGACGATTCGCTGCGCGACGTAGCTCCGACCCGCGATCTCGTCCCAGACTCCGCGCGTGATTCTGTCGCCGCGGTAGGCAGCCTTGCTGCCGTAGCCGCCGGCCGGCTTGAAGAACCACCGCCTGCGGTCCTTCCACAGCTCGTCGCGATTGACGTCGGTGACGACGACGGTCTGCGGCACTCCTTCGAGCAGCGCGGCGATGGTGGCGGCATCGACGGCGAGCGCTTCGAGCCCGGCCCTGCTCGACAGCAGCGCCAGGTGCCGCTTGTCGGCATACATCGCATGCGAACGCGGGCCCGGCGTGATCACCGTGAAGCCTGCCAGGTACGCTTCGCGCAGCGCCGCGGACGAAGCCTGCTCGAAGTAGAAGTCCGTGAGGCGGTTGTAGACGAGATCGATCTGCTGCCGGTCCGCGTACAGAACACCATCGCGGCACTGCAGCGCAGAGGGATCGACGATCACGGCCGCGAGCCCGGCTCTCTCGAACAGCTCGCGAAACATCAGGAACTCGGGATGCAGGTACTGGCGCTCGGGCTCGGCATCGACGATGGCGACGGAGCGCAGCGGGGCGCAGCCGCGCACGAGCTCCCACTCGCGGCGAAACATCGCGACGAACGCGGCCTCGGCGTCGCGAACGTCGCCCGGCGCAGCCAGCGCATCCTGGACTTCGGAACAGCATGCGCGCTGCGCCCGCGCGAGTGCCACGTTGAGCAGGGCGCCGCCGGCATTGGTGTTGATCTCGATCAGGCGCGGGCCGTCCGCGCCAAGATGGAAATCGTATCCGAGAAACGCACCCCGGGTTCCGGGGTCGAAGCGTGCGATCGGCGGCGCCAGCGCGAGCGCACGTGCCGCGAACGCGTCGCTGGCGACGACGCTCTCGACGGCGTCGATCACTGCTTCCATGCGGCGCACCTGGCTGCGCGTCAGGAAGACGGCGGTTTCCGAGAAGAGGTGGGGCTGGTCACGCAGGATCGACGCATAGAGACCGTCGACGGCGGCGCCGGACTCGACGGCCCTGGCCAGCGCCTGCGCGTCCACCGCGACGCAGCGGCAGCTGCGGTTGAGCTGCTCGACCAGCTCGTCGCCAGGCATCATGCGGCGACCGTAACAGAAAAGCGGGCCCGATACAGGGCCGGAGTCGGGCCCTGCACTTGCATCGACACCGCCGCCAGACCGGAATGCAGGCTGCCGCTCGCGCCTGGTCGCAATGGCTCAGTCGGACTTCGCCGAGTACCTTTCCGCGCCGTTGGATTTCGGCGTGCTGGGCGTGCTGAAGGTGGCTCCCCGGCATTTGCCCGTCTGGCTACTGATCAGCGCCAGACAAATGCCGGTTGCTGCGACGCTCGGGTCCTCGATGGTGAGACCGTCCAGGGAAGGTCACGGGCGGCCGGGATTCGGCGGCGTGATCTCTCCCTGACGGTTGATCAAGCCGCCCGGAATTTGCCTGCCGGTCTCGCGCAACTGCTTGATGTACGCGAGCTCACGTGTCGCATTGGCGTCCGAGGAATCGATTCGGAGCGCTTCGCGATATTTCGCTTCGGCCTCGTCGAGACGGTTGAGCTCGGTCAGCGAAAACCCCTGGCCACGCAGGGCATGTCCTTTCTCCTTCGCTTTCACGGCATCCGGGGCGAGGTCGGTTGCCTTCTCGGCGTCCGCGAACAGCTGCAGAGCCCGCTCGAAGTCCTTGTCCGACTGATACGTGGTGGCAAGCTCGCACAGGTACATCGAATTGCGAGGAGAAAGCATCAATGCCGATTCGAGGCTGCGTCGGGCGTCTGCGGTGCGTCCCAGCTCGAACAAAGCGTACCCTTTGAAAAAGTAAGCATCGGACCAGTACGGGTCGATGGCGGCCGCTTCGCGTCCCTGCGATGCGGCCAGCGCCATGTAGTACACCGTTTCGGCGAGGGATCGCGTACAGTACACGTTGCCGGACGAAGGATCTCCGTTCCGGTTGATCACCGTATCGAAACACCGGCGAATGGCTGCATCCTCCCGATGCTCGGAAATGAGCCGCACACCGTTCTGGAGAAGGACTTCATCGCTCGACTTGTCGTTGCAGAGCGACATGTCGTCCGCGGGCTGCGCGCCGGTCGAAGCTCGTGCGCTACAACCGGCAGCCAGCGCGCAGCCGATCAGGATCGCGGGAAAGAAAAAGTACTTCACCGGTCGCGTCCGAAGTCTATGTCGGTACGGCGGAACTGACGCAAGGCTGCGCGGAGCCGCACGCGCAGCAATCGCGCGCGTGCCCGCCGCTTCGAGGGCGCGGACGGTACGACTCCGGACTCAGGCGAACCCGCCGACGTACGGCAGCGCCGAAGCCGTGCGCGCGATGTCGGCTTTCGATTCGAGCAGCTGCCCGATCGGGTCCCACGTTCCTGTCGTCAGCACTTCGCGCGCCGACGGCTTGATCGCCAGCGGAAGACGCAGGTCGCCGGCCGTGACGACCATCTGCTCGAGGTCGATCGTGATCACGGTCGAGGGCGCAGCCTCGACGCACGCCACCAGGCGACGGATGTCGTCGCCGGACAGAGTCACGCACGGCATCCCGAGCGTCGTCGAGTTGCCGAAAAAGATCTCGGCGAAACCCTCGGCGACGACGGCCTTGAATCCTGCCTTCGCGATCGCCTGCGGAGCGTGCTCGCGCGACGAGCCGCACCCGAAATTGCGGCCGGCAATCAGGATGGCGGCGCCGGCAAAGCGCGGATCGTTCAGCGGGTGCTTGCGCATGTTCTCCTGCTCGTCGAAGCGCACGTCGAAGAAGAAGTAGCGCCCGAGGCCGTCGAATGTCACGCACTTCATGAAGCGCGCAGGGATGATGCGGTCGGTGTCGATGTCGTCGCCGGGCACGGCCACGCCGCGACCGCTGATGCGAATGATCTTTTCCAGTGCCATCGTCTGTTCCTCGAATCCCCGGTTGCGGCTCAGATGCGAAACGTTTCGCGCGCGTCGGCGACGCAGCCTTCGACAGCCGCGGCTGCGACCATGACCGGGCTCATCAGAACGGTGCGCCCGGTCGGGCTGCCCTGGCGTCCCTTGAAGTTGCGGTTGGACGACGATGCGCAGAACTGGTCTCCGATGAGCTTGTCGGGATTCATCGCCAGGCACATCGAGCAGCCGGCCTCGCGCCACTCGAAACCGGCATCGGTGAAGATGCGATCGAGTCCTTCGGCGATCGCCGCGCGCGCGACGTCCTGGGAGCCCGGCACGGCCAGCGCGCGCACGCCGGGCGCGACGTGCCGCCCCTTGAGGTAGCGTGCGACCTCGCGGAAGTCGGACAGGCGCCCGTTCGTGCAGCTTCCGATGAAACACACGTCCACCCTGGTGCCGCGGATCGGCGCTCCACCGTCGAGCTTCATGTACTCGAGCGCCTCGCGAATGCCCGCAGCCTCGCTTTCGCTCGCCGCTGCAGCCGCGCTCGGAATGTTCTCGTTGACGCCGATGGCCTGTCCGGGGTTGATCCCCCACGTCACCGTCGGCGCGATGTCGGCAGCGTCGATGCGCACGACGTCGTCGTAGTCGGCGTCGGGGTCGGAAGCGATGGCTTTCCAGTAGTCGACGGCGCGATCCCACGCGTCGCCCGACGGCGCGAACGCACGGCCACGCAGGAACTCGTACGTCTTCTCGTCGGGATTGACGTAGCCGACGCGCGCGCCGCCTTCGATGGCCATGTTGCACACCGTCATGCGTTCTTCCATCGTCAGGCCGTCGATGGTCGAGCCCGCGAACTCGTAGGCGAAACCGGTGCCGCCGTTGACGCCGAGAGTGCGGATCACGTGCAGGATGATGTCCTTGGCGTAGACTCCGGCGCCGAGCTTGCCGTCGACCTGGACGCGGCGCACTTTCATCGGCGCCAGCGCCAGCGTCTGCGTCGCCAGCACGTCGCGCACCTGCGTGGTGCCGATGCCGAACGCGATCGCGCCGAACGCACCGTGCGTGGAGGTGTGCGAATCCCCGCACGCGATCGTCATGCCCGGCTGCGTGATGCCGAGCTCCGGTCCGATCACGTGGACGATGCCCTGCTTGCCGCTGTCGGTGCCGAAGAATCGGATGCCGAATTCGCTGCAGGCTTTCTCGAGCGCGACCATCATCCCTTCGGCCAGCGGATCGGCGTAGGGACGCGCCTGCGTGTCGGTAGGCACGATATGATCGACAGTCGCGAAGGTGCGGTCCGGCCTCAGCACCGACAGCCCGAGGTCGCGCAGCATCCCGAACGCCTGGGGGCTGGTGACTTCGTGGATCAGGTGGGCTCCGATGAAGAGCTGCACCCCGCCGCCCGGCAGCTCGCGGACGGTGTGACGCTCCCACACTTTCTGGAACAGGCTCTTTCCCATCCGGCGAGTATCGACGATCCCAATTGTTTAGTCTAGTGACATATTCTTAGCTTTATGCTAAGTTTTTCTTCATGTTCGACGCCGCCCTGCTGCCGGCGCTTCACGACGCACTGACCGTTGCGCGGCATGGCTCGGTGGCGCGAGCCGCCGAAGCCCTCTTCAAGACTCCGTCGGCAGTCAGCCAGCAACTGCGCCGCATCGAACAGCACTTCGGCGTCTCGCTGTTCGAGCGCGACGGGCGCGGCATCCGGCTGACGGCCTCGGGCGAGGCGTTCCTCGGCCCGGCGACGCGCCTGTTCGACGAGGCGGAGTCGGTTTGCGACCTTCTCGATTCGATGGCGGGGGCGCCGGTGGCCACCGTGCGCATCGCCGCCAGCGACTACCTCGGAAAGGAGCTGCTGGCGCCGGTGCTGCGCGACATCCAGCTCGGGACGCCGGCGGTCGGCGGCTCCGCTTCCCGGGCCAGCGCGCCCGACCAGCGCAGCCTCGCGCCGGCGCTGCGCGTCGCGATTACGACCGCGCATTCTTCGGAGGCCGTGCGGCTGCTCGAGCTCGGCCAGGTGGACGCGGCAATCGTCAGCACCGCCTCGACACTGCCCGGCCTCGACGAGCACCTGCTGTTCGAGCAGCCGCTTCAATGGATCGCCGCGCGCCGCGATCCGCCGATGCCGGTGATGGAGCGGCTGGCAACGGAGCCGGTGCTTCGCCTGGCCGCCGGCAGCCTCGGCCGAAGCGTCCTCGATGCCTGGCTCGAGCGTCATGCAATCCAGCCGGCCTCGACGATCGACGTCCCGGGCGTCTCGCTGCTGATCGACTACGCGACCACCGGCTGCGGCATCGGCCTGGCGCCTGCATTGCCGCTTCGCGAGCTCGACTCGCGGCGCCTGTTCATCGAGGACGCCGGGCTGCCTCCTCTTCCCGTCCGTCTCGTGATGAGGCCGAGCTTCCCGGTGGCACCGCCGATGGCGATGCTGCTCGAGCGCGTCAAGGCGCGCGGACTGGCACTGGCCAAGCTGCTGGCGGCCGACCGCCGCGGCGGCGGCCGAAAAGGCCGAAAAGCCGCTCTTTTTCCTGCGGAACGCGGGTGAGCGTTTTTTTGCGCGGGCCGGTCGCGTTACGGTTTGCGGCTACGATGCCGCCCGGAACTGAAAACGGCAGCGCCACTGCGCATTCCCGTTCCACTGCGGGCGCGGACGCTGCGGCCGATGCGCGCCACACCGGCCGCATCCTCAAGTGGAACGACGAGCGCGGCTTCGGGTTCATTCTTCCCGAGGACGGCGGCCAGACCGTGTTCGTGCACATCTCGGGTTTCCGCTCTTCCGGACGGCGTCCGAAAGAGGGCGACGCGGTCTATTTCCGCATCGATCGCGAAGACCGGCGCACCAAGGCCGTGGACGTGCGCATCAAGGGCCTTCCGCTGCCCGACACCGTCACGGTCGCCTACGCAGTCGGTGCGCTCTGGCTCATCGCGCTGATCGGCTTCCTCTTCGATGTCGACCAGATCGGATGGCCGGTGTTCCTCTACCTGATGATGAGCGTCATCACGTTCGGCTTCTATTACGTCGACAAGAAGCGGGCCGAGGCGCGGCGCTGGCGCATCACCGGCACGACGCTGCACGTGCTCGAAGCGGTCGGCGGCTGGCCGGGAGCGCTGCTGGCGATGGCGATGCTGCGCCACATGACACGCAAGCGCGAGCACCTGACGATTCTTTCGGCGATCGTCGTCCTGCACCTGGTGGGCTGGGTAGTCTGGTCGTTGTACCAGCCTGCCGGCTGACCGTTCACGCTCTGGCAGCGGGCGCCGTCCCTACGAAGCAGCACGCGGGCTGTCGCACAGCCGCGAAATGCGTACTGCCCCGGATTTCAGGAATCGGACGGGAAGCGTGGCAGCGGCTCGTTGCCGGCGGCTTCACGCTGGAGGATTTTCTGCGGGACCTTGCCGCGCGGAAAGCCGTACCAGGCCTCGCCGACGTTGACGAGCACGGCTTCGTCGGGAATCGGCATGCGCGGCGGCACCGTCGTCTCCAGGCTGTCCATGATCTTCACCCACGCCGGCAGCGCAGTGACTCCGCCGGTTTCCTTCGGGCCGATCGGCTCCGGGCCGTCGGATCCGACCCAGACGATCGTCGTGTGGTTGGCATCGAAACCGTCGAACCACGCGTCGATGCACTCGTTGGTCGTGCCGGTTTTTCCCGCGCGATCGTAGCCTTCCTTGTACGCGCGCTTGGCGGTGCCGGATTTGACGACCTCGCGCATCATGTCGACCATCTCGTAGGCGACTCCTGCCGGCAGTGCGCGCGGCTGCGGCCCTCCGGGCAGGCGGCCGACGACTTCTCCGTCGACGACGACGTTTCCGCCGGCCACTCCGAGCAGCTTGCCGGTCTGGTCCTTGATCGAATCGATCATCACCGGCTCGACCGGCGAGCCCATGCGCGCGAGCGTCGAATACGCCGCCGCCATGTCCATCGGCGTCACTTCGCTGCTGCCGAGCGCGATCGACATGTCGGGACGGATCGGAGTGCGCACGCCCATCGCGCGCGCCGTCTCGATCACGCGGCGAGGCCCTAGCTCCAGCACGAAGCGCACCGACACGGTGTTCAGGCTCTTGGCCAGCGCGAAGCGCATCGGCAGGTCGCCGTAGTACTTGTCCTCGTAGTTGGCCGGCGTCCACATCTTGCCGTTGCCGCCCGGCAGCGAGATCGGCGCGTCGTGGACGATGTCGAGCTGGTTCTTGCCCGACTTGAGCGCGGTGCTGTAGACGAACGGCTTGAAGCTGCTGCCCGGCTGGCGATGCGCCTGCGTTGCGCGCACGAAACCCTCGAGCACGTCCTCGTAGCCGCCGACGATCGCGCGCACGCGGCCCGTCGCATTGTCGACGACGACGGATGCGCCTTCGGCCCACGGCGCGGGATCGAGCTTGACGGTCTTCTCGTCGATGTCGCAGACGCGAAGCACGTCGCCGTTGCCGGCTTCGGACGAAATCGTGCGCTTGCTCTTGCCTCCGGCGGTGCGAACCAGCACGCCGCGGTCGGATTTGACGAGCGAGAACGTGAACGGCCCGGCCTCCAGCTGGTCGACTCCCTTCGGACCGACGATCACCTGGAAGCAGTCGTCGGGCTTCGGCATCGCGACGGCAGGAATTTTCGGCGGCTCCAGCGGTACGGCCGGCTTGGCAGCGCGGGCGGTCCTGTGCGCCGAAGTATGGCTGCGCGCCGCCTTGGCGGCCGCCTTTCGCGCCTCCGCCTCGCGGGCCTTCCTCGCGGCTTCGGCGGCGGCCTTGATCCTCGCTTCTTCCTCGTCGTCGGTCGTCGCCCCTTCGGGCTCGGCGATTCTCTGCAGGCCGGCCGCGCGCGCCAGGAACCACTGGCGCTGGGAGTCGGGCACGTGCTGGACGACGCCGCGGCGCCCTCTTCTTTCGTCGACGCCGACCAGCGCTTCGCGCACCGCGGACTCGGCGGTCTGCTGGGTCGAAAGGTCCAGCGCCGTGTAGACGTGGAACCCTTCCGACATCGGGGTCGTGGTGCCGAAGAGGCGGCGGATCTCGCGGCGCACTTCGGTGATGTAGGCCAGGCCGACGGCAGGCAGGGTCGGCCTCTCGGTCGGGGCCAGCACCGGCTCCTGCGCGAAGCGCTTGGAGTCGGCCAGCGTCATGTAGCCTTCCTCGACCATGCGGCCGAGCACGTAGCTGCGCCGCATGATCGTGTTCTCGGGATGCTTGTGCGGCGAGTAGCGCGTCGGCGCCGGAACCAGGCCGGCAAGCGTCGCGGCCTGGCCCGGGTCGAGCTCGGCCGCGGGCTTGCCGAAGTAGTCGAGCGCGGCAGCCTCCACTCCGTAGTTTCCCGAGCCGAGGTAGACATAGTTGATGTAAAGCTCGAGCAGCTCCTTCTTGCTCAGCTCGCGCTCGAGGCGAAGCGCGAGCACCGCTTCGCGCATCTTGCGGATGTAGCTTCGCTCTTTGCCGACCAGCAGGTTCTTGACGATCTGCTGCGTGATCGTCGAGCCGCCCTGGTGCACGCCTCCGCGCAGGAAGTTGGACACGAATGCGCGCGCCATCCCGGCGGGGTCGACGCCGCGGTGCTCGAAGAACCGGCGGTCCTCGGCCGCGACGAAAGCCTGCCAGACGAAGTCGGGCAGCGACTTGATCGGGACCCAGATGCGACGCTCGATGTAGAATTCGTCGACCTTGGTTCCGGCCGAATCGTAAATGACGCAGTTCGAAGGAGGGCGGTAGGCTTGAACGTGGGCAAGGTTCTCGGGCAGAGTGGCAAGCACGTTGTCGTTGAGCCAGTGCCAGCTCCAGATCCCACCCACGATGGCCGCTAGAAAGCCGACGAACAGCGCCGTGCGCACGAAGCGCCGCGCGCTGCGAAACCTCCTGCGCCGCGCCGGCTTCTTCGGCTTCTCCGGATTTTCCGGATTTGGCGGCGGCGCTTCGCCGTCGCTGCGCCCCTCCCCGCTCACATCCTTCGCCATCGCGGCTGTACTTATAGCAGTGGCGGGCTGCGAATCCCGCATCGAGACTCCGAAGAGCACCCTGCAGAGCACGCTCGATGACGCGTGGAAACCGCCCGAAGAGGACGTCTTCCCGGCCGCCACCGACGTGCGCATCGAGCCGGTCAAGGATTTCGGCGGCCACCGTTACGCACACGAGGTGGCCGGCATCGTCGTCACGCTCTACGAGACGGGGCTGACCGATCTGGCGGGAGTGGTTCCTCACTACGACCAGAACGGTCCGCCGCCGGGTGTCGACCACTGGCTGACCGGCGGGCACAAGCACTGGAACGCGCGCTTCTCGTTCACGTACGACCGCGACCAGCTCCAGATCGTGCTTCGCCTGTGCCCCGCCAACGGCCCGTGCAAGGGCGCGTCCGCCTCCGGGCCTCGCGAATCACCCGAAGGGGCGATCACCGAGCTGCTCGTGTGGACGGCCCGGCAGATCAACACGCCGGTGCCGGCGGGAATGGTCGAGACGTGGTCGAAACCGCTTTCGTCCGACCGCTATGCCGTGCTCGTGCTCGGTCGCGCCGCCGCGTCCTGGTACGGGATGATCGATCCGGTCGATCCCCACGAGCGTGGCGACCCCGACAAGGATCCCCTTGCCCGCGTCGTGCTGATCGACCCGTCGCTGTCGATGGCGCACTACCTGATGGGCAGGCGCGCCCTCGACATCGGGCGCGCCAACATTGCCGCGCGCGCGTTCGAGCGGGCCAGGGAGACGACGCCCGACCGCTTCGTCTTCGAAGCCGCCGGAGCCGCGGCCGCCTCGGCGTCGGGACAGTGGGCCGACGCCCGCAAGCGCTGGGACGACCTCGACTCGCGCTGGCCCGACGACAGCCGCATCGTCATTCCGCGCCTGGAGACGTACCTTTCGACGGGGATGCCGGGCGAGGCGCAAACTCTCGTCGACGGCCTGCCCGACCGCTTCGACGACGACCCGGAAGTCGCGCGCCTTCGCGTCGGCATCGCCGAAAAACTCGGTCCCGGCCCCGACTACGAAAAGCTCGTCATCGCGTGGGAGAACGCAGCCGAGTACGACCCGGAGCCCGTCCGCCGTCACATTGCGCTGCGCCTGAGGGACGGCCGCCTCGTAGAAGCGTTCGATCTTCTCGGCAAGCTCGAAGCGCGCGGCGCCAGCTCCGAAGCCGAGCAGATGATGATCGCGCTCGGCGCCGACATCGGTCGTTACGAAGAAGCCGCCAAGCAGGCGGCGCTGGCCGGCAGCGATTCGCTGGCCTCCAGGCTGCGCCTTCGTGCGGCACTGGAGAAAGACCCTCACGAGATCCCGTCGGACCTCATGAAAATGCCGGATCATGATGCGAGGCTGCTGGTTGCCAAGCTGCGATCGGCAAGGGAGCCGGAGCAGGCGCTCGCCGACGTGCGCGCGCTGCTGCGCGAGGACCGGTTCCTGGCCGAAGCGCTCGCGCTCGAGATCTCTCTTCTCGAAAAGCTCGGTCGCTCGGACGAAGCCGTGCAGGCTCGCGAGCAGCTTCAGTTTGCCGATCCGGCCTTTGCCTCCGGCCCGAGGACCGTGGCGGGAGAGACCGCCGACGGCTCGCAGTCGCAGGCCTCGCTGTCCGAATAGCAGATCGACCCCGATACCAGCATGACCCCGGCCGCGGGCACTGCGCCCGGGCAAAGGAAGCCGCCGCCGATCGCGATGACGGCCACCAGTGGAGCTTTTTTTGCCGAGGCCGGCCCGTCGTCCCCTTTCCTGTCGTCTACGCCTGGAACCGGATCGGGGAAGCCCGTGCCCTTGACGAGCTCCGGCTCGCAGCCTTTGAGCAGCGGCTCGACGTATCGCTGCTGCCACGTGGACGCCTCCGGATAACCGCGCACGAGGTTGTCGACGCGCTCGAGAAGCGTCGTCACCTTGTGGTTCGTCTCCGGATCGACGAGCGGTGCGACTGTGGGCTCGACCGTCATGTTCTCGACTCGACGGGCCTGGACGCGGGCGCTCTGGACGGCGTCCCGGAACGCGCGACCGAGCTCGCGGGAGCGGGCACCGAGGTCCAACAGCCAGTCGGTCTTGCAGTCGGGAGGCTTGGCGGCGAACGCTCTTTTCTCGCCGATCGAATTGTGGACCCGGAACATCGCCGTGCCGATGGCCTCGGCCTCTTCGGTCAGACGCTGCAGTCTGGCGATTGCCTGGTTGGCCTGGACCAGGCCGGGAGCGAGGATCGACGCGTCGATGCCGTCGGAGCGGGCTGCCCCGGCGGTATCCGCCGCGAGGATTGCGGCAAGAATCCCTGCCACCACCGGAGCCACGGACCTGAGGGACATCGCGAAGGTCTGCTACCGAAGCCCCCGCCGCCGTTCAAACCACGGCCGGTGCACGGTTGGGGAAACAAGGCGCCCGGCGGGCTGGTCGTGACCTCGTTCGCGTCGAGCTTGTCGCGTGCGTCGCGGCTGTCGCGCCGGGCCGGGCGGCCGTGGAGCAAATCTCATCTTCATTCGCACGTTTCCTTGTGACCTCTTCGTGGTTCCTTGATAATCGCCGCCCGGGATTTTCGCGGCCCTTGCCCCCTCGAGGCCCGGCTGCGCTCCCTCCCGACACAACCCATGCTGGAGAAAGCAATGTCGCGATCACGATCGGGCGGGCGCGATGGCCAGGACTGCCTGCGGTCGCGGCACGTGCACATCCCGATCCGCCAGCCGGGGTCCACGATGGTGCGGCTGGCGATCGTCGCGGCGACGCTGGCCGCGCTGACGCTTGCTGCCGGCCGCGCCGCCGCCTTCGACTTCGACGACGTGTCGGCCAAGGCGAAGGCACTGGCCACGCAGCCGTTCCAGGAGCCGGTGGCCACGGTTCCGGACTGGCTCGCAAAGCTCAGCTACGACCAGTGGCGCGACATCCGATTCCGCTCCGAGCACGCGCTGTGGCGCGACCGCGAGCTTCCGTTCGAGGTGCAGTTCTTCCACCCCGGCCTCTATTACGATCGCA
Organism: Candidatus Binatia bacterium; assembly: GCA_036493895.1. Lineage (NCBI taxonomy): Bacteria > Candidatus Binatota > Binatia (SeqCode) > Binatia bacterium. The sequence continues at coordinate 17,887 of DASXOZ010000078.1, forward strand.
TCGTCACGATCAGCGAGGTCGATGCGACGGGCGCGCACGTGATCCCGTTCTCGCCGAGCCTTTTCGACTACGGCAAGAACGACATCGCCAGCCGCGTTCCCCAGGACCTCGGGTTCGCCGGATTCCGGGTGCACTATCCGATCAAGTCGCCGGCCTACAAGGACGAGGTCATCGTCTTTCTCGGAGCCACGTACTTTCGCGCCATCGGCAAGGACCAGGGCTTCGGCCTGTCGGCGCGCGGGCTCGCGATCGATACCGCGGCGCCGTCAGGCGAAGAGTTCCCGTGGTTCAAGGAGTTCTGGCTGGTCAGGCCCGCAAAAGGGGCAACCAGCATGGAAATCTGGGCCCTGCTCGACAGCCCCAGCATGGCAGGCGCCTACCGCTTCGTCCTTTACCCCGGCACCCAGACCGTCATCGACGTCGAAGCGAAGCTCTTCCGTCGTCGCGAAGTCGCAAAGCTCGGGATCGGCGCCCTGACGAGCATGTTCCTGTTCGGCGAGAACACCACGCGCTGCTTCGACAACTACAGGCCCGAGGTCCACGACTCGGACGGGCTGCTGCTGTTTTCGGACACAGGCGAGTGGCTGTGGCGGCCGCTGGACAATCCCGAGACCCTCCAGGTGCACAGCTACCAGATGACCAACCCGCGCGGTTTCGGCCTGCTCCAGCGCGACCGCGACTTCCGCGACTACCAGGACCTGGAGACGCTGGCGGAAAAACGGCCGAGCGCGTGGATCACTCCGAAGGGTCCCTGGGGTCCCGGGCGCGTCGAGCTGGTGGAGATCCCGACCGACAAGGACATCCACGACAACATCAACGTCTACTGGGTTCCCGACAAGCTTCCCCCCCTTGCCGAGCCTGTGACCTTCGCGTTTCGCATGAACGCGTACGGCGAGGATCCGACGCGCCCCCCGGCGGGCCGTGCCACCGCCACGCGCCGCGAGCGGGGGACCAATGCCGGAACCTACCGCTTCGTCGTCGACTTCGAGGGTAGACAGCTCGAGAAGATTCCCGCAGACGACGTGCTGCGCGCCGTCGTCAGCGTCGCCGGCGGAGACGAAAAGGCGCGCATCGTCGCCCAATACGTGATCAAGATGCCGACTGGAGGCTGGCGACTCGGCTTCGAAGTGGAGCCCGAGAGCAAGGGCCCCCTCGAGCTGCGCGCCTACCTCGACAAGGCAGGTAGTGCGCTGACCGAGACCTGGTCCTACTCACTGGTGCAATGACGCGGCCATGGTGGCCGCCCGCACCGAGGAAGAAATGGCGACGAGCGAATCCGGCGCAGGCGCAGCAGCGATGAACGGCCACGCGGCCGAGTCGCCGCCGCCGCGTCCGCCCGTCGGCTCGGGAGCCTCCACCAGGCTTCTCCACGACTGGCGAAGCGCGCACCATCGCTGCCTCGACTATCTGCTGAGGCTCGGCATGGCCGAGCGCGAAGCACGGCCGCTGGCATCGGAGGCCGTGGCGCGCGCGATCTCCCGTGAAGACTGGCAAGAAGGTGCCGACGCGTATTCCGAAGCGCTGCGCTCGATGCGCGAGCTCGTCGTCGAAAAGCTGCCCCGCGACGCCGAAGCGCCGTGCCCCGGCGTCGACGACTTCACCGCGTGGCGCGCCGACGTCGCCGCGTCGGGCGGCGAGAGCGCAGCGGCGAAAAAGGCATCGGTCGTCTCGATGCCGCCGATCCTTCGGGGACAGATGCCGCGAGCAGCGCTGCAGCGTCACTTCTTCCGTCCCCGCACCGACCGCCTGAGTGCCGACGAACAGGCGATGCACGAACGCAGCGGGCACGCCGGCGAGGGGACAAATCCCGGTGAGCCCGCGCGCCGCCGCCGCAGCGACCTGCCGTGGACGCGACGCGCCAGCCGGCGCCGGCGCTTCCTGATGACGCTCGTGCTGATCCCGAGCATCATCGCGAGCGAGTTCATGCTCGACGTGCTTCCGCAAAAAGGCGGCAACGCGCTCGAGCTGCTGATCGTACTGTTCTTCGGCGCGCTGTTCGGCTGGATCTCGATCGGTTTCTGGACCGCGCTCTACGGTTTCTACACGCTCACTCGCAAGGAAGAACGGTTTCGCATCACGTATCTCGCCGACGGCGATTCTCATCCTCCGATCGACGCTCGAGCGCGCACCGCGATCGTGATGCCGATCTGCGAGGAGCCCGTCGAGCGCGTCTTTGCCGGACTTCGCGCGATCCAGCAATCGGTGGACCGCACCGGCAGCGGCGAGCGTTTCGATTTCTTCGTGATCAGCGACAGCGGCGATCCGGCCACCGGGATCCGCGAAGAGGAAGCGTGGCTGCGGTGGTGCCGCGAAACGGGCGGCTTCGGCCGCATCTTCTACCGGCGCCGCCGCATCCGGCTCAAGCGCAAGAGCGGCAACGTCGCCGACTTCTGCCGCCGCTGGGGCCGCAAGTACCGCTACATGATCATGCTCGACGCCGATTCGATCATGAGCGGGCCGACACTGGTGCGCCTGGTGCAGCTCATGGAGAAGCACCCGACGGCCGGCATGGTGCAGACCGCGCCGACGGCGGTGTACCGGCGCTCGATCTTCGGAAGAGTACAGCAGTTTGCCGGTCGTCTTTACGGACCGATGTTCACCGCGGGGCTGCATTACTGGCAGCTCGGCGACGGCCAGTACTGGGGCCACAACACGGTCATCCGCATCGCCCCGTTCATGGAGCACTGCGGACTGCCGCCGCTTCCCGGCAAGCCTCCGCTCGGCGGCGACATCCTCAGCCACGATTTCGTCGAAGCTGCCCTGATGGGCCGCGCCGGCTGGTCGCTGTGGCTCGCGTACGATCTTCCCGGCAGCCTCGAGGAGACGCCATCGTCGATGCTCGAGGAAATGAAGAGGGACCGGCGCTGGTGCCAGGGCAACCTCCAGCACGTGCGCCTGCTGTTCACCGAAGGCCTGTTCGGCGCCCACCGCGCCTTGTTCCTCAACGGCGCGCTCTCGTACGTGTCGGCGCTGCTGTGGTTCAGCTTCCTTTTGCTGTCGACTGCCGAAGCGATCCATTTCGCGCTCACCAAGCCGGACTACTTCCCCGAAGGCCGCACGCTGTTCCCGCAGTGGCCGGTGTGGAGACCGGACTGGGCGCTGATGCTGCTGGCCGTCACCGGCGTGATCCTGTTCCTGCCCAAGGTGCTCAGCATCGTGCTCGTGTTCCTGCGGCGCCAGACGCGCTCGTTTGGCGGAGCGCTGCGCCTGGTCGTCAGCGTGCCGATCGAAATCGTGCTGTCGAGCCTGTTCGCGCCGATCCGGATGATCTTCCACACGCGTTTCGTCATCACGAACCTGATGGGGCGCACCGTCGGCTGGAAGTCCCAGCCGCGCGAAGATGCCGAGACGACGTGGAAGGAAGCGATCACGCACCACGGCGGGGACACCGTGTTCGCGTGCATGTGGGCGGGGCTGCTGTTCTGGCTCAGCCCTCATTATTTCTGGTGGGTGATGCCCGTCGTCGGCGCGCTGATCCTCTCGATTCCGGTCTCGGTGTTCGTCAGCAAGATCGATCTCGGCGACCGCATCCGCCGCCTCGGCCTGTTCGTGATCCCGGAAGAAGTCGAGCCGCCGCGCGAGCTGCAGGAGCTCGATTCGCAGATGGCCGGCGCGTTCGAATATGCCGCAAGCCGGCCGGCGCCGTGGCGCGACGGTTTTGCGCTGGCCGTCGCCGATCCGCTGATGAACGCAGTGCACCGCTGCCAGCTTGGCGGCCCGAGGAGAGTCCGCTCGCAGATCCGCGAGGCGCGCCGCAGCGCGTTGGACGGTGTCGTTACCGCGGGGCCCGCATCGGTGGACGTCAAGCGACGCAGGATGATCCTGAACGATCCCGAGCTGATCGAAGAGATCCACTGGCGCCTGTGGCGCTGCGACGACGATGAAATCACGCGGCGCTGGGGCGTCGGGTGACCGCATCTTCACGGTACGACAACCGGGGCGAGTCGTGTTTTTCGGTAATCTGCAGGGCCATTGACGGTATCGGGCGTGCAGGCTATCAGCCGCCGTGCCTGCGACGCCTCCACCTCAACTTGCCCAGCTCAACGTGATCGCGGCCGCCGTCCGGGCGATTCTCGCGCGCACGGCGCCTCCTGCCACTGCCTCGCGCGACGTCGTCGAGGCTGACGTTGCCACGCTCGTGGCGCAGCAGATCGCGGCGATGCCGACGTTCCTGCGCCTTCCGTACCGCGCCGGCCTGACATGCTTCGACGCGCTTCCGCTGCTGCGCTGGGGTCGTCGCTTTCGCGACCTCGACCCGCCCCGGCGAGACGCGTGGATCACGGCGTGGGACGAGAGTCGCATCGGTGCGACGCATTCGTTCGTCAAGCTCATCCGCAGCTGCACGCTGCTCGCGTGGTTCGACGATCCTCGCGTCACGTCGACGAGCGCATGAGCGAGCGGCTGCGAACCCAGGCCCTCGTGATCGGATCGGGAGCGGGCGGCGCGGTGACTGCGGCGACTCTCGCCGAGGCCGGCTTCACCGTGACCGTCCTCGAGGAAGGGCCGGACGTCGACACGTCGGCGATGGCCACGCACACGCCGGAGGCGATGATCTCGCTGTATCGCAACGCCGGCCTGACTCCGATCCTTGGCGACCCCGCCATCGCGTTCGTCGAGGGCCGATGCGTCGGCGGCTCGACCGAGATCAACAGCGCGTTGTTCCACCGCCTGCCGTCGCAGTGTTATTCGCGGTGGAAGTCCGATGTCGGAGCGCTCGACCTCGAACAGAAAGACCTCGAGCCGTATTTCGACCGTCTCGAGAGCGCCCTGTCCGTCTCCACGCTGCCAGCGGGACAGATCCCTGCGAGCTCGGCGGTGTTCCGGCGCGGAATCGAGGCTGCCGGCTGGAAGTACGTCGAGGTGCCGCGCTGTCATCGCGGCCAAGACACCCGCGCGCACGCGCCAGGTGCCAAGCAGTCGATGCAGAGAACGTTCCTGCCGCGCGCCCGCGCGGCAGGCGCCGAAGTGCTCTCCGGATGCCGCGCGCAGCGCCTGCGTCACGCAGGCGGCCGCGTGACGGCCGTCGAAGCGGAGCGAACCTCAGGTGGGCGGCGCACCAGGCTCGAGATCCTGCCCGATTTCGTCGTGCTTTGCTGCGGCCCGATCCAGACGCCCGTGCTGCTGCGGCGAAGCGGCATCAAACGCAACGTCGGCGACCGCCTCGCGATCCATCCGATGATCAAGGCCGCTGCCGTGTTCGATGACGTCATCGATGCGCACGAGTCTCCGATTCCGGTCTACCAGGTCACTGAGTTCTGGCCCACGCTCACCCTCGGCGGCTCGGTGTTCACGCCCGGGTTCCTCGCGATGCACCTGGCCGATTCGTGGAGGCTGCGCAGCGCGGTGATGGAGCAGTGGCGCCACGCGGCTTTGTTTTACGCGCAGAGCCGCGCAGCCGGGCTTGGCACCGTGCGCGCGATTCCGGGGCTGGCCGACGGGGCCATCGTCCGTTACGACGTCACGGACGCCGACCGGAAAAACCTGCTGACCGGGCTCGGGCTTCTCGCCGAGTGCCTGCTTGCGGGCGGCGCACGCGCTGTCTACCCGTCGATCATCGGACAGCCGGTGATTCACGACATCGATCACGCGCGGGCACTGGCGAAGATGGACGTGCCGGTATCCGCGATGAGCCTTACCACGGTGCATGCCTTCAGCACCTGTCCTTTCGGCGAGAACCCGGACCGCTGCGTCGTCGACTCCCGCGGTCGCGTGCACGGATTTTCGAACCTGCACGTGCACGACGCGAGCGTCCTGCCCGACGCACCGGGCGTCAATCCGCAGGGCCCGACGATGGCGCTCGCGGCGCGCAACAGTGAGCACCTGGCCGAAAGCCGCAGGACGCGAAGCTCCGGCGCACGCGCGCACGAGCCGGAGCACGCGGACGTGCTCGTCACCGGCACGCCAGGCTGGCTCGGTACACGCCTGGTGGAAGCACTGGTTCGAGGGCTGCCCGACGATCCGCGCTTCCGGCAACCGCTGCGCGATCGCCGCATCCGCTGCCTCGTCCAGGGCGGCACCGATGTCGCGCCGCTCGTCGCGCTCGGCGACCAGCTCGACGTTGTCGTCGGAGACCTTACCGACCGCGACTCGCTTGCCGGGTTCTGCCGCAACGCCGAAGGAGCCCTGCTCTTGCACAGCGCAGGGCTGATCCATCCGGCGCGCCGCACGGCCGATTTCGAGACGGTCAACGTCAACGGGACGAAGAATCTGCTCGCGGCAGCGGTGGCGGCCGGAATTCGCCGCTGCGTTGCCGTTTCGTCGAACTCGCCGCTCGGGCTCAATCCGTCTCCCTCGCACCGGTTCGACGAAGAATCCTCGCTCCATCCCTATCTCGGCTACGGGCGCTCCAAGGCCAGGATGGAAGCTCTCGTCGCCGAGGCCCACGAGCGGCACGGACTGGAGACGGTGATCATCCGGCCTCCGTGGTTCTACGGTCCGAACCAGCCCGCGCGCCAGACGCTGTTCTTCACCTTGATCAAGCAGGGTCGCTTCCCGATACTGGGCGACGGGCTGCAACAGCGCTCCATGGCCTACGTCGACAACACCTGCCAGGGCCTGCTGCTCGCCGCGCAAACGCCGTCGGCGAACGGAAGGACCTACTGGATCGCCGACGAGCGTCCGTACACCGTGAATGAGATCGTCGATACAGTAGAGCAGGTGCTCGAACAGGAGTTCGGGATCGCCTGTTCCCACCGCCGCACGCGGCTGCCGGCCATCGTTGGTGCGGTCGCCAGGACGGTGGACTCGTGGATCCAGGGCGCGGGCCTGTACGAGCAGAAGATCCACGTGCTCGGAGAAATGGGCGCGACCATCGCGTGCACGATCGAGCGCGCCCGCCGCGAGCTCGGCTACGAACCGAAGATCGCCCTGCGGGAAGGAATGACCCGCTCGATCCGCTGGTGCCTTGCCCAGGGGCAGGTGATCTGACGATGGCACGCGCGCTCGTCACCGGCGGCTCGGGATACTTCGGAACGCTGCTTCGCGATCGTCTTTGCCAGCAAGGCTACGACGTGCGGATCTTCGACCTGCTCGATGCCGACGACCGGCCTTCGTCGGTCGAGTACCTGCAGGGCGACATCCGCGACCTGGCAGCGGTCAAAAACGCTTGCGAAGGAATCGACGTCGTCTACCACAACGTTGCCCAGGTTCCGCTGGCCAAGGACCGGCACCTGTTCGATTCGGTGAACCTCGGCGGCACGCAGAATCTCGTCGATGCCGCTGCGCACACGGGCGTTCGCAGGGTGGTGCACACCTCCTCGAGCGCAGTGTTCGGAAGGCCGGAGCGAAACCCGGTGGACGAAGACACCGAGCCGCGGCCGCTGGAGGCGTACGGACGAGCCAAGCTCGACGCCGAGCGCGTGGTCACGGACGCGGCCCGCAGCGGCAAGGTGGATGCGGCAATCGTGCGTCCGCGTACGATCCTCGGCCACGGGCGGCTCGGCATCTTCCAGATCCTGTTCGACTGGGTAGAAGAAGGTCGCAAGGTGCCGGTCCTCGGCCGCGGCGACAACGTCTACCAGTTCGTGCACGCCGACGACCTGGCCGACGCGTGCATCCTCGTCGGCGCCCGCAGCGGTTTCGGCATCTACCACTGCGGTGCCGCGCGTTTCGGAACCATGCGCGAGACGCTCGAGACACTGTGCCGTCACGCGAATACCGGCAGCCGCGTCATCTCGCTTCCGATGGGGCTTGCGAAGCTGGCAATGAAGATCACCGGCACGCTCGGGCTGTCGCCGCTCGGGCCCTACCACTGGCTGATGTACGGGGAGAGTCTGTACTTCGACATCCGTCGCGCAAGGAGCGAGCTCGGCTGGGAGCCGCGCTGGTCCAACTCGGAGATGATCATCGAGTCGTACGAATGGTACCGCGCGCACAAGCGCCAGGTGCTGGCGGCAACCGGCCGCTCCGCGCATCGCTCGGCGCTTCGCCAGGGCGTGCTCGGCGTCATCAAGCGCGGACTGTGAGGAACCGGTGCTGACGAAGCAGCCATTCGAGCGATCGGAGGAGGGAGGGCGCGTGGAGGCAGCGGTGCCCGACGACGGTAGTGCGCGCGTACCGGCACGCAACGGATCACTCGCCGTCACGGTGTTCCGGCTCCTGCGCGTGGACCACTGGCTGAAGAACGGGTTCACGTTCGCCGGCGTGCTCTTCAGCGGCCGCTTCCTCGATCCGTCGAGCATCATGGCCGCAGCCTCCGCCTTCGCGCTGTTCTCGGCGGCAGGCAGCGCCGTCTACATTCAGAACGACATCACGGACCTGGATTCGGATCGTCGCCATCCGACCAAGCGCAATCGTCCGATCGCCGCCGGCGTCGTGCCGCTGCCGGTCGCGCGCGTCGTGCAGGTCGCGCTTCTTGCCGTGTCGCTCGGCCTGGCGCTGCGGCTCGACCCGAGGATCTTCGAGCTCATCGCGGCGTACGTGGTTCTCAACGTCTCGTACAGCCTGTGGCTGAAGCACGTCGTCATCGTCGACGTGATGGTGATCGCGGTCGGATTCGTGCTTCGCGTCGTTGCCGGCTGCGTCGTCATCGACATCGCGCCGTCGCAGTGGATCGTGCTGTGCGCGTTCATGCTCGCGCTGTACCTCGGTTTCGGCAAGCGGCGCCAGGAGCTGGTCCTCATGCAGGACCGCGCCGACTACCGCCGCCCGGTGCTCGACGACTACGGACTGCGTTTCCTCGACCAGCTGATGGTCATCGTCAGCGCCGTGACGATCGTCTGCTACATCCTGTTCACGATGTGGCCCGACACCATCGCCCGTCACGGCACGGCCAATCTCGTCTATACCGTCCCGTTCGTGATGTACGGAATGTTCCGCTTCGACTGGCTGGTGCATCACCGCAAAGGCGGCGATCCGACCCGGGCCCTGCTGACCGATCCGCACTTGATCGCGACCGTGGTGCTGTGGGCGCTGGTCGCAGGAATGATCCTCGGTCCGGGCTGGCGCGGGGAACCGCTGCCGCCGCCGTGATCGACGAGCCCGCAAGTCACGTTCCCATGCTGTCCATGCCGTTCTCCGTGCACTGCGCGCGTCGCGGAAATCTTGCGGCTGTCTGCGCCTTCGTGCTGGCGGGCGTGCTGTATCTGCTGCTCGTCGTCCTGCCGCAGGCGTCGAACTCTCCGGTCGGCGCTTCGTACGACATCTACAACGCGACGATGCCGAACCAGATGTACCTTTCGAGGGCGCTGGCACGCGGCTTCGGCGCGCTCTGGATCAGCGACCAGAACTGCGGCCAGCCGTTTCTGCCGGTCTCCCTCCTCGGCCCGTTCTACCCGCTGAGCTGGCTCATGCTCCTCGGCGCAGACCGCGGCGCCATGCTGTTCCTGATCGTCACGTTGCAGTTCGCCACCGCCGGCGTCGGCGCCTACGCGCTATGCCGCATGAGCGGAGCCAGCACGGTTGCCGCGATCGCAGGCGGACTGACGTTCCAGTTGTGCGGGACGACCGTGAGCAATGGGCTTTGGGTACCGACTGCAGTCATGGGCCCTTACGCCCTGATGCCCGCGGCCTGGGCCGCGCTGGAGTACCTGATCGAACGACCGACGATTCAGCGCGCCGCACTGCTCGCGATCCTGATCACCATCCAGGCCCTTGGCGGTTATCCCCAGATCGTGCTGTTCACGTACGAAATCCTCGGCCTGCGGCTGCTGCTCGCGCTGGTGACGCTGCCCGCCGATATGCGCTGGAAGGTGCTCGGGTGGTCGCTGGTCGCGATGTCCCTGCCAGCGCTTCTTGCGGCGGTGTACCTGCTGCCGGCCGGCGAATTCGCCGCGATGTCGATTCGCGCCAGGCACCTTTCGGCCGCAGAGTTCGTGATGTTCCTGAATGAGACCTGGGCCAACTTCCGCCTGGATGCGGGCACCACGGTGGTGGAGTACGTCCCGCCGTACACGATCGTCGGATGCATGCTCGCGGCATGCGTGCTCGGCCGCGTACGCCATCGACCTCTGGCGACGTTCTATTTCGCTGTTGCCGTCCTGTTCGCCATGCTGCCGTGGGACACCGTGTTGCGCGAGGCATACCTCAGCCTTCCGGTGGCCGGCTCCTTTCGCGGCCCGATGCGATTCCTCTGGGTGAGCACGGCAGCACTCTCGGTCGCCGTCGCGTGCGGAATCGACATCATCGCGGGATCGGCCGGCCAGAGCCGCCGCGTGCGGCTGGCGATTGCACTCGCGGCGGTCGCCGGAGTTCTCGTATTCCTGGCGATTCACGATCTTCCGTTGTCGACCGCGGAGACAGCGTTGGCGACCGGTGCGCTCGCCGTGGTCGCGATCGCGCTTGGATCGGGCCGGTGCGCCCCCTTGGCGGCACCGTTGCTGCTGGTGCTGGCGACCATCAACCTTGCGCTCTCCCACAAACCGTTCTTCCACCTGCTCCCGGACACCAGCGAGCTCACGCGCCGCAGCGCCACTTACGAGGCCCTGCGCGAGCGGATGACGCCGCAGGATCGCTTCGTCAGCGTCGGTGTCCACCTCGACTACTCCAACGCCGACAAGGCCGCGACCATTTTTGACCTGCCGTCGATCAGCGACTACGAGCCGCAGACCTCGCAGCGTTACGCCGAGCTCATTTATTACCTCGCGGCGAAAAGGAAGCTGACGTCGATCGGCGATTTCTACTTCGGCTGGGTTGCGCTTCCGGGTGCCCGAAACCTGTTCGACCTGCTCGCGACCCGCTACGTGCTCTGGGATCCGCAGTCGGAGCATCCGCTCAACATGAATGGCCTGGTCGAGATCGGCCGCAGCGAGGGACTGATCCTGTACGAGAATCCCCAGGCCCTTGCGCGGGCGTTCTTCGTGCCGACTCTCGAAATCGCGCCCGACGGCATCGAGACGATCCAGCGACTGAACGATTCGAGCTTCGATCCGACGGCCGCGGCGCTGGTGTCCGAAGCACCGGCCGATGGTTTCGTCGGCGAGACGCCGCCCGCCGAAGGCATTGCGCGCATCGTGTCGGATCGTTCCGAGGAATTGACAGTGGACGTCGACTCGATCGGCGAGGGGTTCCTGTTCGTTTCCGACCAGCTCTACCCGGGATGGACTGCGACGGTCAACGGCGCTCCGGCACCGATTTTGCGGGCCAACTACGCCTTTCGTGCCGTCCATGTTCCCACGGGTGCCTCGGTCGTCGTCATGCGCTACCGCCCGTGGAGCCTCATCATCGGCGCCGTCGTTTCCACCGTCGCAGCTGCCGGACTGGCCGTCGCGCTGCTGGTCGCGCGGCGCCGTCGCAAATCGGCAGCGCGCGCGCAGCCCCGCCCCGAGGCGATCGCAGCAGGCTGAAACGGAAGCAGCCGTGCGCGTGCATTGGCCGCCGAATTGGGATTACATCGGCCGGCTTCGATCTGCGCGCCGGCGGGTACGGGTGCGCCAATGGGAGCCGGCTCCGGGTTGTCCGCCCGCCAATGCGGGCGAGACAGATTGACCGCGCGCCACCTTCACCGGGAGAACGGAATGTTTCACAAGGTCCTGATCGCCAACCGTGGCGAGATCGCCATTCGCGTGGCCAAGGCGTGCCGGGAGCTCGGCGTGCGCTCGGTCGCGATCTACTCGGACGCCGACGCCGACGCTCCCCATGTCCACGCCTGCGACGAAGCCGTGCATGTCGGCAAGTCGCCGAGCCGCGAGAGCTATCTTTCGATCGGCAATGTGATCCAGGCCGCGCTGTCGGCCGGAGTGGACGCGATCCATCCCGGCTACGGCTTCCTGTCCGAGAATGCGCATTTCGCGCGGGCGATCGAGGACGCCGGCATGGTGCTGATCGGGCCGTCGCCGTCGGCCATCGCCGCGATGGGCGACAAGACCGAGGCGCGCGCGCTCGTTCGCACGGTCGGCGTGCCGGTTACTCCGGCCATCGAAGCTCCTCCCGATGACGTCAAGGAGCTGGAAGCCCAGGCCACGCGCATCGGGTTTCCCCTTCTCGTCAAGGCGGCGGCCGGAGGCGGCGGGCGCGGGATGCGCATCGTGCGCGCGATCGGCGAGCTCGCCGAGGCGCTCGAGAGTGCCCAGCGCGAGGCGGCCTCCGCATTCGGCGACGGCCGCGTATTCATCGAGCGCTACGTCGAGTATCCGCGCCACATCGAGATGCAGATCCTCGCCGACCGCTACGGCAACATCGTCCACTTCGGCGAGCGCGAATGCTCGCTGCAGCGCCGCCACCAGAAAGTCGTCGAGGAAGCGCCGTCGGCCAGCGTCGATGCCGCGCTGAGGGCGCGCCTGGCCGCCGCTGCGACGGCCGCCGCGCGCTGCGTCGCGTACGTCAATGCCGGTACCGTCGAGTTCCTCGTCGACAAGCACCGGGGCATCTACTTCCTCGAGATGAACACGCGCATCCAGGTCGAGCACCCGGTGACCGAATGGGTGTACGGCGTCGACCTCGTGCAGGCCCAGATCCGCATCGCGGCCGGGGAGCCGCTGTGGATCCGCCAGGAAGACGTCGTCCCGCGCGGCCACGCGATCGAAGCGCGCATATACGCCGAAGATCCCGCGCAAGGATTCCGCCCCGCGCCCGGCAAGATCGAACTGCTCGTCGAGCCTCGCGGGCTCGGCATCCGCGTCGACTCGGGAGTGCGAACCGGCTGGCAGATCCCGATCTACTACGACTCGATGATCAGCAAGCTTTCGGTGTGGGCCGGCGACCGCGAATCGGCGCGGCGCCGCATGCTCGCCGCGCTTGCCGAGTACCGCGTCGACGGTGTCACCACCAATATCCCTTTCCTGATCTCGCTGCTGTCCCACCCCGACTACGTCACGAACAACGTGTCGACGGGGTTCCTCGGCGATCATCTCCCCGAGATTCTCGAGACGGCAGTGAGCAGGGAAGTCGCGGTCGAGTCGTGAGCTGGACGAGCGTCTGGGCATGGACGGCGGCAGCGGCGCTCGCAGGCGCGCTCGTCTGCCTGAAGTCCCTGCTCGACGTCAGGGACGCCGCGCGGCCTGCCGACGTCGGCCCGCTCGCGTGGATCATCACGATGCTCGTCGCTGCAGCCGTGGGGACCGGGTCGGGCATGGCCCTTCAGCATTGGTACTGCGGCAGCAATGCCCAGTGCGGCCTGTCGCAGTTCCTTGCGCTTCCGGCCTGCGTCGTGACCGTGCAGATCCTGTCGTTCGGCGTGCTGGTGCAATGGCGCAAGCGGCTTTCGAGTCGCCGCAATGCCTGATTTCGCCACCAGCATTCCCCCCGACCCAGCCACCAACCCGAGGCACTACAAGTACTACGACCTCGTGATGGCGGCCTTCGTCACGATACTGCTGTGCTCGAACCTGATCGGGCCCGGCAAGTCGTGCCATATGTTCGGCCTGAACTTCGGCGCGGGAAACCTCTTCTTTCCGTTCAGCTACATCTTCGGCGACATCCTGACCGAGGTCTACGGCTACGCGCGCACCCGCAAAGTGATCTGGGCCGGCTTCGCCGCGATGATCTTCGCGACGATCATGAGCCAGGTCGTGCTCGCGATGCCGCCCGATCCGTACGAGCCGTACAACAGGATCATCGATCCGGCGCTGCACGTGGTCTTCGGCAACACCTGGCGCATCGTTGCCGGATCCCTCGTCGCGTTCTGGGCCGGCGACTTCGTCAATTCCTACGTGATGGCCAAGATGAAGCTGTGGACCGAGGGGCGCTACCTGTGGACCCGCACCGTCGGATCGACCGTGTGCGGCCAGGCCGTCGACAGCGCGATCTTCTATCCTCTCGCGTTCGCGGGCCTGTGGTCCGCGCAGACGGTGCTGCAGGTGGTCCTTTTCAACTACGCGCTGAAGGTCGTCTGGGAAATCCTCAACACGCCGCTCACCTATGCGATCGTCCGCTTCCTCAAGCACGCCGAGAACGAGGACTGGTACGACCGCCAGACCGATTTCACTCCGTTTTCGCTGCAGGATTGAGCGCGCGGCGAATTCCGCTCGTGATGCTCCTTCCCGGCGCGAAGCTCGCGGCCGGGGCTGTTGCCAGCGCCCCGGTAAAAACCACAATGACTCCGGGCGCCGGGCGCGATACGTAAGTGCGATGATTTTACCCGGGTGGGGCACGGGGCGAGCAGATCAGGCGCGAGCGCTGCGCGGGCGCATCGCGAAGTCGTCGGCATACGTTGCCCGCCGCAGCGTCGTCTGCCTGGTCGTCCTCGCCACGTGGACAGCCAACGCCGCTTCGGACGTAACCACGACGACCACCGCCATCACGACGACGACGGTCCTGGACGCTCCGACGACCACCACCTTGTCGCCCACCACCACGCAGCCAGCGGAAACGACGACGACCCTGGCCGCCGAAACGACGACGACGCAGGCAGCGGCCACGACGACCACCACGCTGGCGGTGCCGCCTTCGATCCTGCCGCTGCGCCGCTGCGGTGATCCTTCCGGCGACGGTGAGGTGAGGGCCGGCGATGCGCTGTTCGTTCTGCAGGCCGCCGTGGGAACCCGCGCCGATTGTCCAGCGCTCGTCTGCAAAGCGGGCGGCGGCTTCCAGGCCGTGCACGCGTCCGACGCCCTCGCCGTGCTTCGCGCTGCGGTGTCGGCCGATGCGCTGGCGGCGCTTCGCTGCCCGACGATGGCGAGGTTCTGGGACGAACAGCTGCTGGCGGCGATCCGCCTGGACATCCCGAGGCCGACGGTCCACGCGCGCAATCTTTTTCACCTGTCCGTGGCGATGTGGGACGCGTGGGTGGCCTACGATCACGAGACGAATGCCGCACCGTACGTGTTCGCCGAAAAGCCTCCGGCCGACCCCGACGTCTACACGGCGCGCAGCGTAGCGATGAGCTACGCCGCCTACCGGATCCTCAGCCATCGTTTCGTGACGTCGCCCAACGCCGCGACGAGCCAGGCCGGCTTCGATGCGGCGATGGACTCTCTCGGCTATGACCGCACCTTCCATTCCACCGACGGCGACTCGCCGGCGGCAGTCGGCAATCGCATCGGCCAAGCGGTCATCGACTATGGAATGGGCGATGGCGCCAACGAAGCGAACAACTACGCCGACGATACCGGTTATGCTCCGGTCAACACGCCGCTGTTTCCTGCACTCAGCGGAACGACGATGGCCGACCCGAACCGCTGGCAGCCGCTCTCGCTCAAGTTCTCGGTGACGCAGAACGGGATCCCGCTTCCGATCACGGTGCAGACGTTCATCTGTCCTCACTGGGCAGAGGTGAAATCGTTCGCTGTAGGCGACATCGATCCGGGTCCTCCGCCGCGGCTCGGCACGGCCAGCGACGCCGAATTCAAGGATTCTGCCCTGACAGTCGTGCGCCTGAGCTCGCAGCTGGATCCGTCCGACGGCGTGATGGTCGACATCTCGCCCGGCAGCCTCGGCAACAGCACTCTCGGCACCAACGACGGAAGCGGCCGTCCGCTCAATCCGGTAACAGGACAGCCCTACGCGCCGCAACTGGTTCTGCGCGCCGACTACGCGCGGGTGCTCGCCGAATTCTGGGCCGACGGTCCCAATTCCGAAACTCCGCCCGGCCACTGGAACGTCATCGCCAACTTCGTCGCCGACCAGCCGCGCTTCGCCAAACGGCTGCACGGCACCGGTCCCGTCGTCGACAACCTCGAATGGGACGTCAAGACCTACCTTGCAGTCAACGGCGCAGTGCACGACGCGGCGATCGCAGCGTGGGGCAACAAGGGCCGCTACGACTCGGCGCGACCGATCTCGATGATCCGCTACATGAGCAGCCTCGGCCAGTCGTCGGATCCGGCGGGCCCAAGCTACAACCCGAACGGAATGCCGCTCGAGGACGGCCTGGTCGAGGTGATCACTGCCGAAAGCTCGGCGCCGGGCGAGCGACACGAGCATCTGGCTTCGCACGTCGGCGAGATCGCGATCCGGGCGTGGCTCGGCAACCCCGCGGATCCGAAGACGCAGACGAGCGGAGTCGGCTGGCTTCGCGGCGTCGACTGGCTCCCCTACCAGAAAGCCACTTTCGTGACGCCGGCTTTCGCCGGTTACTTCTCGGGACACAGCGTCTTCAGCCGCGCCGCGGCCGAAGCGATGACCGAACTGACCGGAAGCGCGTTCTTCCCGGGCGGCCTCGGCGAATTCCACGCAGCGGCGGGCAGCTTCCTCGGCTTCGAGTACGGCCCGACCGGCGACGTGACGCTGCAGTGGGCCACCTACCAGGACGCCGCCGACCAGGCCGGTCTTTCGCGCATTTATGGAGGTATCCACATTCGCGCCGACGACTTCACCGGCCGCATCGCAGGCTACGACATCGGCCGCGACGCCGCGGCGCTGGCCGAACAGTACTGGGACGGAACAGTCGCGGCGACCGGCACTACGCGGTCCAGCGCCGCTTCTCTCGCGTCGCCGCCTCGTTCCCGCTAGCAAGCGCCCATGAGCTACCAGCGCCTGCGCTTCGATGTTTCCGACGGCCTGGCGGAAATCACGCTGTGCCGCCCCGACGCCGCCAACGCGATCGACGTCGTGCTGGCCGGCGAGCTCGCCGAAGTCTCTCTTCAATGCAGCGAGGACGCCGCGATCCGTGCCGTGCTCCTGCGCGCAGAGGGACCAATCTTCTGCGGAGGAGGCGACGTCGCGAGCTTTCGCGGTGCCGACGACTTCCCCGTGCTGCTTCGCCGCATCACGCAGGGACTGCATGTGGCAGTCTCCCGCTTCGCGCGCATGAACGCGCCGCTGGTTGCCGCCGTCGCGGGTACTGCGGCCGGTGCGGGCATGAGCCTGGCGTGTTCCTGCGACCTCGTCATCGCCTCCGACAACGCGCGCTTCACGATGGCCTACACGCGCATCGGACTGGTGCCCGACGGCAGCTCGACGTGGTTCTTGCCGCGTCGCATCGGGCTCGGCCGCGCGCGCGACCTCATGCTGCGAAACCGCGTACTCACGGCAGCCGACGCGTTGGCGTGGGGTGTCATCGACGAAGTGGTTCCCGCCGCCGACCTGGACGCCCACGCGCGCCGCATTGCGCGCGATCTGGCCGCCGGCCCGACGCTGGCTTTCGGCGAAACCAAGCGCCTGCTCGCGCAGACGTTCGACAACGGGCTCGAGACCCAGATGGAAATGGAGGCGATCGGCATCTGCGCGATGGGCGGCACCGAGGACTCACGCGAAGGCGTGCGTGCGTTTTTCGAGAAGAGACCGGCCAAGTTCCGCGCGCGCTGAAGAGCGCTGCACAGATTCGTCCGACCCGGAGGGCACGGATGCGAATTCGACAGATTGCGCTCGTTGCGCGCGACCTCGATCCGGTCCTGGCCGACCTCAGGGCAGTGCTCGGCCTCGGAGAGCCTTTCGCCGATCCCGGCGTCGGTGTGTTCGGGCTTCGAAACGGAGTCTTCCCGCTCGGAGAGCATTTCCTCGAAGTCGTCTCCCCGAAGCAAGAAGGAACGTCGGCAGGACGCTTCCTCGCGCGCCGCGGCGACGGCGGCTACATGGTGATCTTCCAGACCCGCGACCTTGCCGGCGCGAAAGCCCGCCTCGGCGAGCGCGGCGTGCGCACGGTCTGGGAAGTCGCGCTCGAAGACATCGAGACGGCGCACCTGCATCCTCGCGATACCGGCGGCGCCATCGTTTCGATGGACGAGGCCAGGCCTTTCGAAAGCTGGCGCTGGGCGGGACCCGGCTGGCGCGAGCAGGTTCGCACGGATCGCGTTGCGGGCATTGCCGGCGTCGAGATCCAGAGCGAGGAGCCCGACAGGCTGGCCGCGCACTGGCAGGAGCTTTTCGGGCTCGGCACGCCGCGCCGACCGGCAACCTTCGTGCTGCCCGACGGCGGCTTCGTGCGCTTCGTCGAAGACACGGATGGACGCGGCGAAGGAATCCACAGCATCGTGCTGGAAACTTCGCACGCGCAGGCGATCCGCACACAGGCTGCTGCGCGAGGTCTCGCCATCGATGCGGACGGTGCGATCGTGATCGCCGGCGTACGCATGGTCACCGGGCAATCGTAGAGGCAACAAGGAGGCGACGATGAAATTCGGCATGCTGTTTGCAAACTCCGGACCATTTGCGGACCCGCAGGTATTCGCGCACCTGGTGACGTCGGCGGAAGCCGCCGGCATCGAATCGATCTGGACCGTCGAGCACGTCTTCGTCCCCCGCGACTACGAATCGAAGTATCCGTACGCACCCGGCGGCAAGATGCCGGGACCCGAGAATGCGCCGATTCACGATCCTTTCATTGCGCTCGCGTACGCGGCCGCGCTGACGAAAAAGATCCGCCTCGGTACCGGAGTACTGATTCTCCCGCAGCGGCATCCGGCCTACGTCGCCAAGGAAGTCGCCTCGCTGGACGTGCTCTCGGGAGGGCGCGTAATCCTCGGCATCGGCGTGGGCTGGCTCAAGGAGGAATTCGAGGCCCTCGGCAGCAGCTTCGACGATCGCGCGGCGCGCACTCGCGAGAGCGTCGCGGCGATGCGCAGCCTGTGGCTGCCGGGACCGTCCACGTTCCGCGGGAGCTTCTTCGCGTGGAACAACGTCGAGTCGAACCCGAAGCCGGTGCAGGGAGCCAACGTCCCGATCGTCATCGGCGGCCACACCGACCTTGCGGCAAGGCGTGCCGCACGTTACGGCACCGGGTTCTTCCCGGGCCGCGGCAATGCCGAGCGCATGCAGGAGCTGATCGGCATCATGCGCGACGAATGCGCCAAGGTGGGTCGCGACGCCGACTCGATCGAGCTCACCGGCGGCCTGATGTCGCCCGACCACGACGTGATTGCCCGCTACCGCGACATGGGATTCTCACGCATGCTGATGCCGCCTCCCGGCTACGACAAGGACGCGATCTCGAAGGGCCTGGACGCTTTCGCGTCGAAATTCCTTCGCTGAATCCGCCGCGGGATCCGCCACGGAATCCGCGCGGAAGTCGGTCGCGGCTGCACCGGCGTGCTGCGCATTGCAGCACGGCGGCCGCAGCGCTATGAACGCGCCATGATCGACATCGCCACGTCGTCTGCCACGGCTCTTGCCGAAGCGCTTCGCCGCCGCGAGATCAGCTCGCTCGAGCTTCTCGACTTTTTCGCCAATCGGATCTCGCGACTGGACGGGCCGCTGAACTCGGTCGTCACGCTGGACCTCGAGCGCGCGCGTCGCAGCGCGAAGGAGGCCGACGAGGAGCTGGCGCGCGGCGACATCCGCGGCCCGCTGCACGGCCTTCCGATCACCGTCAAGGATTCGCTGGAAACGGCCGGGCTGCTGACGACGTCGGGGTTCCCCGACCTGTCGGCGCACGTTCCGGCTGCCGACGCCGTGTGCGTCGCGCGCGCGGTCGCGGCCGGCGCGATCGTCTTCGGAAAGACGAATCTTCCCACGCTCGCTGCCGACGTCCAGACATACAATTCGCTGTTCGGCACGACGAACAACCCGTGGAACCTGGAGCGCACCTGCGGCGGATCTTCCGGCGGAAGCGCGACTGCGACGGCGGCAGGCTTCACGTCGTTCGAGATCGGCAGCGACATCGGCGGATCGATCCGCACTCCGAGCAACTGGTGCGGAGTCTTCGGTCACAAGCCTACTCATGACATCATTCCCCAGCGCGGCCACATTCCGGGGCCCCCGGGCTCGCTCACCGAATGGGATCTTGCGGTAGTCGGGCCCATCGCGCGCAGCGCCGACGATCTCGAGCTTGTTCTCGGCATCCAGGCAGGCCCTCTTCCCGACCGCGCCCGCGGCTGGCGCCTGGACCTTCCTCCGCCGCGGCGCGAGAAGCTTTCCGACTATCGCGTCGCTGCGTGGCTCGACGACGACGCTTTCCCTGTCGATCCAGGCGTCCGCACGGTGCTGGCCGGCGCGGTGCAGGCACTGCGCTCGGCGGGAGCATCGGTCGACGAGGGCGCGCGGCCCGCGTTCCGACTCGCCGATGTTTTCCACACGTATTTGCGCCTTCTCGCACCGGTGATGCTCGCCGGACTTCCTCGCGACCAGTTCGAGATGATGAAGGCGCTCAGCCAGGCGGCGCCCGAGGACACGCGTGACCCGTCGATCCTGATGGCTCGTCACGGCACCGGCCTGACCCGCGACTGGCTGGCAGCCAACGAGGCGCGCCAGCACATTCGCGCGGCATTCGCCGACTTCTTCACGCGCTACGACGTGCTGCTGACCTGCGTGACGCCGGTGACGGCAGTTGCCCACGATCATTCGGACATGCCGTCGCGCACGATCCGCGTCGGCGAGGCGACCAGGCCGTACTTCGACCTGCTCTCGTGGATTTCACCGGCCACCTGCGCGCTGCTGCCGGCGACGGTGGCGCCGGTCGGACTGGCCCGCGACGGAATGCCGGTCGGCGTGCAGATCGTCGGTCCTTACCTCGAAGACCGCACGACGATCGACTTCGCAAGGCACGTGGCTGCCGTGACCGGCGGTTTCAAGGCTCCGCCGCTTCCCGCCTGAGCAAATCGACGTGAACGACGCGGGCGAGACCAGGCTCTACCGCAGAGGCCGCGTGCGCACGATGGCGTCGGCCGCGCCCGGCCTGGGCGACGCGCGCGCGGATCCGCCGACCGCGCTGGTCACTCGTGAGGGACGCA
>DASXOZ010000079.1 GCA_036493895.1 Candidatus Binatia bacterium
CCGGCCGTTGGCCGTGCAGGGAACGTCCCGGCACGGCCAACTGCCGGCGGCAGCGTTGGCGGGCCCGGTCTTTCCCTCGACAGGAATGGCCGGGCCCGTGTCGTTTTGCCCCCCACCGCCGTGTGAATCAGCACAAACCTGGGCGCCGGACCGCCTCACCCCGTCGACGCGGGTGCGGCCGGGGGATAGAATTCGCGGCGCTCCGTCCGATCACACTGCGTTCCGTACCAACGACAAGGAGACGACAATGACTCGAACCGGGAAGACCCTGATGACGGCGGCCATCGGCGGCCTGATGATCGCAGCGACGCTCTCACCGGCATCGGCGGCGACGAAGAAAGCAACTCACGGCGCGGCGGCGAAGTCCGGCGAATGCGCGGGCGTCAACTCGTGCAAGGGCACCGGCGCCTGCAAGGGCGCGTCCAATGCCTGCGCCGGCAAGAACTCGTGCAAGGGCCAGGGCTGGGTCAAGGCGACCAAATCCGAGTGCGAAGCCAAGGGCGGCAAGTTCAGCGAACCGAAGAAGTAGTGCGCGTCGCGAAAGCGCCGCTTCGAAGTGGCCCGGTCTTCCTCTTGCGAGGAAGGCCGGGCTTTTTTTCGCGGCAGCTCGCGCCGGATCAGCGTCGGTACTTTTCCGCGAGCGCGTATTTTTCGTCGAGACCGACGAGCGTGCCGAATTCGTCGAAGCCCATCAGGTCCGACGCCAGCGCCGTCGTCTCGCCATCGGCGGCCAGGCGCGAATAGGCGCGCTCCAGCGCTCTTGCAGCCGAGAGAATCCCGGTCACGGGATAGACGGCAACCTCGAACCCGATCTTCTCGAGCTCGCGCAGCGGCAACAGCGGCGTGTGGCCGCCCTCGACCATGTTGACGAGCAGCGGCGGCGGAATTTCCGTCGTGATGCGACGCATTTCGTCGACGCTTTGCGGAGCCTCGACGAAGACGAGGTCGGCCCCGGCCTCCCGCATGGCGATGCCGCGGCGAACGGCTTCGTCGAGGCCGCAAACGGCCCTGGCGTCGGTGCGACCGACGATCACGAAATCGCTGTCCCCGCGCGCATCCCGTGCGGCGGCGATTTTCTCGACGTGCTCTTCCAGTGAAACGATCGCCTTGCCGCGCATGTGGCCGCAGCGCTTGGGCCAGACCTGGTCTTCGAGGAAAACCCCGGCAGCACCGATGGCGACGAGCTCGGAGACGAGCCGTTGCACGTTGACGACTCCGCCGCCGCCGGTGTCACCGTCGACGAAAATCGGCATGTCCACGGCGCGCACGACGCGACGGGCGGTCTCGAGCATCTCGGTCTGGGTAAGGATCCCGAAATCGGGCTCGCCCAGCAGGGAGCCGGCGACCGAATAGCCGCTGAGCATCGCGGCAGCCAGGCCCGCGCGCTCGGCAAGTCGCGCCGACAGTGCATCGTAGACACCGGCGGTCAGGCTGATGTTACGGTCGCTCAGCAGATCGACGAGACGGGGATCACGCATCGGCGCGGGGTTCTAGCGCAGATGGCAAGGCCGAGCCATCGCACGCCTGCCGTGCCATGGCCTGCGCGCGAGGATACCGGCCTCGTCTCGCGCGTGCCCGCGGTTCCGTACGCGGCGTCCCGGAACGCCTGGCGCGCAAATGTCGCCGTGGCGGCGAGTATCGCCGCAAGAATTCCGCGGCTTATGACTGGCGTGGAATTGCCCAACCCGGCCCTGCGGAGCGATATCGCTTCCATGTCGCTCGGGCCCCTTGTCTCACGAACCTGGCGTCACGATCGCTCGGGAATCTCGCTGCTCGATGCCTGCGCGGCCCTGGCACTGTCGTCGATCGCTGCTGTGGTAATGGTTCGCGGCGCAAAACCGATGGCATGCGCGATACGGGTGGAAACGGCACGCTCCACGCTGATCGATTCACTGCTCGAAGCCCGCCGCAGCGCCTACGAAATGGAGGCGAAGGCGTGGGTCGAAGCGCGCGCCGGATCCTCGAGCGTGGCGGTGCGTCCGTCCGGCAAGAATTATTCCTTGGGAGACGGAGTCGCGCTCCAGTCGGTGCCGGCCGATGGAACGGTTTCGTTCCAGGCCAGCGGACTGGCCGACAATGCCACGCTGGTACTGGCCTGCACCGACGCGACGGCGTCCGTCGTCGTCAACCAGCGCGGGGTGATCCGGTGACGCACGACCGGCCGAAACTCCAACGCGGGTTCACGCTGCTCGAGTGCGCGGCAGCACTGGCGCTGGGCGCCCTGGTGGTGGATGCCACGGTCCAGGCCAGCGGCGCCGCGGCGGGCCTGATGCGAAGCGCGACTCAGGAGTCCCAGACTCTGGACGTCGTGCGAAATCTCGTCGAGCACGAGCTCGGAGCAGCGTGCGCAGCGGCGATGAGCTGCCCCGACGGTTTTCGCTGCTCGCTGACAAGATCCGCCGTGACGGTGTCCGCCGATCGCATCGTCGTGCGCGCATCGCGAGCGGATTCGAGCGACGCCGAAGAGATCCACGTGCTCGCTCCGCCCCGAAGTTGTGGAGGCTGAGCATGCCAGGCGTTCTCGAAGCCGTCGCTTCGATCGGCATCGCCGGAGCGCTGCTCGCGCTGGTCTCCGCATCGCTCGTCGGGCAGGCCCGCATCCAGGGCCGTTGCGACCTTCTCGCTGCCGACCTTTTCACCGACCGCCAGCTCGAGCAGCTCATCGACCATGCGACGGTGCTCGCCGGCGCGGGGCCGAAGAAGCCTGCGCCGCTCTCGAGCCTCGATGCTGCAGACGTCGTGTTCGCGTCGGACCAGAACGGCGACGGCAGCGTCAGCAGCTCGGGCGCCGAGACGACAGCCCTGGAAGTGCGCCAGTCCGGCAGCCAGGCCCAGGTAAGAATCCGCCTCGGCAAGCAGACGATGACCGTCGTCAACGCGGACGGCAGCGATGCGCTGCTCTCCGCGTTCGACTCACGCGGATCCGCGGCCACGCCGTCCACTGCATCGTGGGTGGAGCTCGACGTCAGGCCGCGCACCGGCACGGACGGGCGCGCTCGAACGCTGCTGTTCGCGCTGCCGGCGCGAGTGCTGCCATGAACGATGCACCACCGAGGGCCACCGGATCCCGCGGCGCCGGACGTCGCGCGGAACGCGGCAGCGTGCTGCTGGTGGTGGTGATCCTTGCCACGGCTGCAGCCGCGATGTCGGCGTCCTTGCTGCACCGGGCCGGATCTCTCGCGACCGAGCTCGGCGCACGGCGCAGGGTGCTCTGCGCGCGCTACGGTGCGATTTCCGGCCTCGCGCTGGGAGCCGTGACCGCCGATCCGGCCGCCGCCGCAGCGCTCGTCGGCCCCGACCTCACGTCGCTGGCGATCACGAAGGTGAGGCTCAGCGCGACGTGGTGCGTACTGCGAGCCACTGCGACTTGCGCCGGCGCGAGCCGCTCGGCCGACCGCACGCTGGCCGCGACCGACTGCGGGACCTGACGGCGCGCACGCGTCCGCGTAAGGGTTGCTCTGCCGCGCCATCGCGGCAAGATTCCGCGACCCGATGGGATTCTTCATCACTCTCGAAGGCATCGAAGGCTGCGGAAAATCGACGCAAGCCCGGCGCCTGCAGTCGCGCCTGGCCGGGCCCGGCAGGCACGTCGTACTGACACGCGAGCCCGGCGGAACCGCGACGACTGCGCCGATCCGCGCGCTTCTTGCCGATCCGGCCAGCCAGCTCGATCCCACTGCGGAATTGATGCTGTTCCTCGCCGACCGCGCCCAGCACGTGGCCACGGTCATCCAGCCGGCGCTCGCCGCGGGCAGCATCGTCGTCTGCGACCGCTACTGCGATTCGACGCTTGCCTACCAGGGCTACGGGCGCGGCCACGATCTCGCGTGGCTCGAAGATCTCAACCGCCGTGCCTCCCACGGCGTCGTGCCCGACCTGACGCTGTGGATCGACTGTGCGATCGAGACGGGGCTCAGGCGCGCCAAGCAGCGCGCCGGCGGTCCCGGCGACCGGTTCGAGATCGAGCCGCTCGCGTTCCACGACAAGATCCGGCGCGGGTTCGCTGCGCTGGCGACGCGCTTCGCGTCGCGCATCGTCCGCATCGACGGCAATCGCGGCGAAGAGGAGGTCGCTTCGGACTGCATCGCGGCAGTCCAGTCGCGACTGCAGGCGAGGGAGGCGGCGCAGTGAGCCTTCGCGAGCCCGTCGGTCACGACGCAATCCGCGCGGGGCTGAAATCCGCCGCTGCGTTCGCCGCATCGGGCGGGAGCTCGCAGCTGCATCACGCGTGGCTATTCGCGGGACCTGCGGGGGTCGGCAAGTTCCTCACGGCCAGGTGGTGGGCCTCGATCCTGAAGTGCCCTGAGCTCGGTGCCTGCGGCGGCACGTGCGCGTCGTGCCGCCTCGTCGCCGGCGCCGTCCATCCCGACGTGTTCGAGACCGGCCCCGCACCCAAGGACAAGAACGCGGTGCAGAGCGCCGACGAAGAGATCGAACGCAAGCGCCTGGTCGGCATCGACCAGAGCCGCGCGCTGATCCAGCGCCTGACGCTGCGGCCGACACGGCCCGGCCCGCGCATCGCGATCATGCGCGAGGCCGGCATGATGACCCCCGAAGCGCAGAACGCGCTGCTGAAAATCCTCGAAGAACCGCTCGGATTCGCGGTGATCATCCTCGTCACCGATAATCCGGGCGCGATGCTCCCGACCGTGCGCTCGCGCTGCCGCCACCTCGTGTTCGGCACGCTGTCCGAAGACGAAGTCGCCGCCGTGCTGGTCGATCTCGGCAGGAGCGAGGCCGAAGCGCGCACCGCCGCAGCCTGCTCGCACGGCAGCGTCGCGCGCGCGCTCGATTACGACGACGAAGGCCTGGCCGGGCGCGAGCTCGTGCTGCTCGCATACGAAGCGGCGCGCCGCGATCCGCTCGCGATCGAGCCGCTGGTGCATGCGCTTGTCGAGCGAAAGGAATCCGGTTACGCGATGTCCGACATTCTCGAGTGGCAGCTCGCCAAGGTGCGCGCCAGTCTCGGACGCCGACCTCCCGAGCCTTCCGAGCCACTCGGCCGCGCGCTCGACGAGGCGGCGGCGGCCGATCCCGCCGTGCTGATCGGCGAAGCGGAGACGATCGAGCGCACCATCGTTGCATTGTCGCGCAACGCGAACGCTCGCCTGGTCATTCGCGACCTGCTGCTGAATGTGCGAGCTTTTCGCCTGTGACCTCGCGCGTTCACCTGACCACGCCGCTGTACTACGTCAATGCCGAGCCTCACCTCGGTCACACCTATACGACCGTCGTCGTCGATACGGCCGCACGCTTCCACCGCTCGATGGGGCGCGAAGTGTTCTTCCTCACGGGCACCGACGAGCACGGCGACAAGATCGCGCAGGCCGCCGCCGCCGGCGGCACGCAGCCGCGCGAATATGCCGACCGCGTCTCCGGACTGTTCCGCTCCACGTGGGACCAGTGCGGGATCTCGTACGACTGGTTCGTTCGCACCACCGACGACTACCACGTGCGCTTCGTGCAGCAGATGCTGCAGAAGATCCACGACGCCGGCGACATCTATTTCGGCGAATACGGCGGGAAATACTGCTATGGCTGCGAGCGCTTCTACGCCGACCGCGAGCTCGTGGGCGGCAAGTGTCCCGACCACGAGACCGAGCCGGCATGGATCAGCGAGAAGAACTACTTCTTCCGCATGAGCCGCTACCAGCAGCAGCTTCTCGACCACCTCGCGGCCAACCCGGAGATGATCACGCCGGCCGGCTACCGCAACGAGGTGATGGGCCTGCTGCGCGAGCCGCTCGAAGACCTTTGCATCTCGCGCCCGAAGTCCCGTCTGACGTGGGGCATCGAGCTTCCCTTCGACAGCGACTACGTGACGTACGTGTGGTTCGACGCGCTCGTCAACTACGTCAGCGCGCTGGCCCACGTGCGCGTCGGCGACTGGAAGGCGTACTGGGAGAACGCCCACCACTACGTGGCCAAGGACATCCTCAAGCCGCACTCGGTATTCTGGCCGACGATGCTGATGGCCGCCGGACTGCCCGTCTACAAGTCGCTGCACGTGCACGGCTACTGGAACATGGGCGAGTCGAAGATGTCGAAGTCGCTCGGCAACGTGATCCGCCCTCTCGAGATGCGCGAGCGTTTCGGGATGGACGGCTTTCGCTACTTCCTGCTGCGCGAGATGGCGTTCGGCAGCGACGCCGCGTTCACCGAAGATGCGTTCGTGACGCGCTTCAATGCCGACTTGTCCAACGGCATCGGCAACCTGGCCAGTCGCGTGCTGGCGATGCAGCAACGCTATTTCGACGGCGTCGTGCAACCGGCCGCCGCACCGCAGGCAGGCGAAATGGAAGCTGCGCTCGAAGCGGCGTTCGTCCAGGCCGAAAAGCGCGCGGTGGAAGCGTTCGAGGCCAGCCAGTTCCACGTCGCGCTGGAAGAAATCTGGCGCGCAGTGGCGGCTTGCGACAAGTACATCGTCGAGACGGCGCCGTTCAAGCTGTGGAAGGACGAACAGGCGCGGCCTCGCGTCGGTGCGATCCTGCACGCGCTCTGCGATGCCCTGCGCCACCTCGCGCGCCTGATCGCAGCGCCGATGCCGGAGACGTCGCAGCGAATCGCAGCGCTGCTCGATACCGATCCCGGCCGCCTTGCCGATCCCGCGCCGCGCTGGCTCGTCTCGTTCGCGCCAGGCCACCGCGTACGTCCGCCGGAGCCGCTGTTTCCGCGTGTCGAGATTCCAAAGCCGTGATCGTCGGGCTCGTCGACACGCACTGCCACCTGACCGATGCCGCGTTCGACGAGGACCGCGGCGAAGTGATCGCAAGGGCAAGAGCCGCCGGCCTGACGCACATGGTCGCGGTCGGAGGAGGCGGGCCGATCGAAGCGAGCGAGCAGGCACTCGAGCTCGCGCGCGCCCATCCGTTCCTGCGCTCGACGGCCGGAATCCATCCTCACGATGCGAAAAGTCTCGACGCGGCAACCGAAGAGAGGATCGCCGCGCTGCTCGACGCGCCCGAGTGCGTCGCGGTCGGCGAGACCGGCCTCGACTACTATTACGATCACAGCCCGCGCCACACCCAGCGCGACGCGCTCGCACGCCACATCGCGCTGGCCAGGCGCACGGACAAGCCGATCGTGCTGCACTGCCGTGACGCCGAGACCGATCTTCGCGACGTGTTGTCGAGCGAAGCGCCCGGGGGCATCCGCGGCGTCGTGCACTGCTTCACCGGCAGCTACGACGATGCGCGCTGGTACATCGAGTTCGGCCTGCTCGTGTCGTTCTCGGGGATCCTGACGTTCCCGAAGTCGGTGGCGATGCGCGAGACTGCCGCGCGCCTGCCGCTGGATCGCCTCATGGTGGAGACCGACTCGCCGTACCTCGCGCCTGCGCCGCACCGCGGCAAGCGCAACGAGCCGGCACTGGTTGTGCGTGTCGCCGAGACCCTGGCCGAAGTGCAGGCGGTGGCCATCGAGCGCGTCCACGAGGTCACCGGCCGCAACGCCGCGGATCTGTTCGATCTTTCCTGAGTACGCCCTGAAAGTATTTCTTCAGCGCCGATGACAGAATCTGCTGGCACATTTCCGATTGTTCCCCCATCTTCGGCGTCTGCGCAGGTGGGGCGTGATGCGGGCGGCGGTTTCAGCAATTTTTGCAGCGGTCTTTTTCGGCTTGTGCGGGGCCGCCGGCACGGCGGGAGCCGCTGCCCGCACCTGTGAAGTCGACCTCGCGCTGGCAGACAAGGTCACCCTCGGCTCCATCCAGATGACGATCGACTACTCGATCGCCACCGGCTCCTGGCTTCCCAAGGCCGGCGGCGGAATCGCCTGCTACGACGCCGCACCGAATACGCTGGCGCCCTTCGTCGACGACCCCGTCACGCGCAGCGTCGCCGCGAGTTTCATCAGCCTGACCGGAATCCCGGGCCCGGGTCCGCTTGCCCAGTGCTTCTTCGTCGACACCAGCGCGGGAGACACGCTGGTTCCGTCCGACTTCGTCGTCTACATCAGCGACGCGACGCGCGAAGACGGCCGCTCGGTGACTCCTCCCCGCATCGTCGTCAGCCTGCCCGACTGCGGCCCGACCGCGACGACGACGACCACCACCACGACGATCACCGTGACGACGACCACCTTGACGGTCACGACTACGACGGTGAAGCCGACGACGACGACCACGCTGGCGGCGCCGACGACCACGCTTCCGGGCGCGACCACGACCACGTCGATGTCGACCAGCACGACCAGCACAGCCGAGCCGACCACGACGAGCGACGAGCCGACGACCACGACCGAAGCACCGACGACGACCACGACGATCCCGTTCTGCGGCGACGGCTTCGTCGAAGGCACCGAGCAGTGCGACGACGGCAACACGATCGACGGCGACGGCTGCAGCAGCGACTGCACCACGCTCGTGATCTGCGGCGACGCCAACGACAACGACAGGGTCTCCTCGGGCGACGCGCTGACAGTCCTGCGCGCCGCCACAGGCCAGCCAATCTCCTGCCCACTCTGGCGCTGCGACGCCGACGGCGACCAGCACGTCCGCGCAAGCGACTCCCTGCGAGTCCTCAAACGCGCCGTAGGCCAAAGCGTAAAAATGGAATGCCCGCAGCAGCCCTAAGCTGCAGCGCCCGCGACTCAACTCAAACTAAATCAACATCCGCGTGAGCGAGCGAAGCGACGCTCACCGCCGATGGCCCAACTCTCGAAGCGCGTATCTGCGAGCCGGGCGCCGAGAAGGGGCCAGATGCAAGGCGGCGACGCGTGAGTGAGCGGAAGCGTACTTCCTGTACGCTGTAGCGAACGAAGCGGAGCCAACGCAGCAGATGGCCCCTTATCGGCGTCCGGCCCCACTCTCAGCCACAGTCTTGATCTCGGCGCGGCAAGCGGAGCAGAGACCGTAGAGCTCCATCTTGTGGCTGGTCAGCAGAAATCCCTGCTGCTCGGCGACGCTGCGCTGCAGCGCCTCGATGCGCTCATCCTCGAATTCCGTGATCCGTCCGCACCGAGTGCAGATGCAATGGTCGTGGTGGCCCGCGACATTCTCGTAAAGCGCTTCGCCGTCACCGAAGTGGCGCTCGGAAACCAGCCCCGCCTCGACGAGCAGCTTCATCGTGCGGTAAACGGTCGAGAAACCGATCCCGGGAACCGATTCCTTGACTTGGCGATAGATCTGGTCGGCGCTGAGGTGGCCCTTGTGATGGAAGAACCAGTGCGCGATCTCGTCGCGCTGGCGCGTCGACTTCAGCCCGTGCTCGCGAATGAAGTCGCGGAACTTCTCGGCCTTTTCGTTGATCGGGGCCACGGCGAGGGCCCCGTCAGGCGCGTCCGGCCGCCGGTACCTCGTCCGAAGGCGGATCGTCGCGAACGAGCGCGCTCCCTCCGATCGTGCGTCGCAGCTCCGGCTCGATGAACACGGCGTCGAGGTCGCGGGAGGACAGCACGCTGCAGAGGACTTCGATGCGGTCGGCCGGAGTCGCGTTGCGGTCGAGGAGCAGCACCTCGCGGTCGTCGAGGCGGCAGACCCCGCTGCGGACCGAGTAGCCGACTTCCCTCAGCAGCCTCTCCTCGCGGACTTCGAGGCCGCTGGCAGCAGCGATCTCCTTGAGGCGCTCGAGCAGAGGGCTCGGTTCCTCGACCTGGCGAGCGGTGGATTTGCGCGAACGCCTGGCCATTGGTCTGTCGGTTCTACCGACGCAGCCAGTTCAGCGCAAGATTGGCGCCGCAGTGCGTGCAGCGGCTCAGAGAATCAGCCGCGACGGCCGCCGCCGCGAGCGCGCGGCTCCTCGGGGATGTCGTCGTGCTCGTCGGGTGTCGGGGCGGGGCCACCCTCGACCTCTCGCTCCTCATCGCCCTCGGGCTGCTGCTGCTCTTCGCGCAGCCGCGTCAGCATCTGCTCGATGCTGTGGATGCTCTTTTCGAGCCTCTCGAGCTCGCGCTGGAGAGCCGGGGAAAGACGGATGCGATCGACCTGCTTTCGCGCGAGATCGCGCATCTCTTCGATGCGGCGCTGGGGAAGACCGAGCAACTCGTCGAAGAAGGTGCGGCTTTCGTCGAGGGCTTCGCGCGTGGCGCGGCCGCTCTCCTCGACGACTTCGCGCACGCGCCCGCTGGCGCGGCCGGTCAGGTCGCCGATCTGGTCGATGGCACGCTTGGCCGAATCGCTGATGTCCTGGACGGCCGCCTCGCCCGAATGAATCAGCTTTCGCAGGAAAGGCACCGAGACGAGGTTCGTCTTGCGCTTCTCCTCCTCGAGGATGATCTGGGCGAAGGTGACGGCGGTAAGGTCGTCTTGGGACTCGTTGTCGATGACCCGGACCTCTTCGTTCTCCCGGATCAGCTTCGCGATATCGTCCAGCGTGACGTAACGCGACTGGTCCGTGTCGTAGAGTTTCCGGTTCGTGTAGCGCTTGATAACCCGTTCCGAGCCCATGCCGTTCTCCTCGATGACTCGCTGCGGTATCAAAGGGGGGCGACGCTCGCAAATTGCCGCACCGTGACAAAAAGGGTGGGCAGCGCCACACTCGTCCCCTTGACCGACCGACCGTTCGACGGTTCGGGGCGTATCGTCATTCGCCGCAGGCGGGTTCCGCAACCCAGTTTCCACTGGGGGGCCGGGCCGCCGTCCGGATTGACCGTCGCCGCCGAGGCACGTAGCGTCCGCGCCCGAAGCCATGCAGACCTTCGTCGCCGCCGCCGTGCAGATCCAATCGGGCCCGGACAAGGCGGCAAATGTCGCGCAAGCGGGGGCGAGGATCACCGAAGCCGCCCGTCAGGGGGCGCAACTGGTTGCCCTGCCGGAGGTATTTGCCTGGCGCGGACCTCACGCCCGCGAACGTCTGGAGGCCGAACCGGTGCCCGGTCCGACCACCGACGCGATGGCCGCGCTGGCCCGTCGCCTCCAAATCCACCTCGTAGCCGGGTCCCTCCTGGAGACCCGACCGGGGGGGTCCGACCAGTTGCCCTTCAATACGACGACGCTGTTCGGCCCCGACGGCAGCCTGCTGGCGCTGTACCGCAAGATCCATCTGTTCGATGTGGACCTTCCCGGCCGGGTGACGGTGCGCGAATCGGCGCTGAGGACTCCCGGCTCCGAGGTCGTCAGTGTGAAAACTGCACTTGGCCGCATCGGCCTCGCGGTGTGCTACGACCTTCGCTTCCCGGAGTTGTTCCGGCGCCTGGCCGATGCCGGCACCGAAATCATCGTGATTCCGTCCGCCTTCACCAGGCCCACCGGCCAGGCCCACTGGGAGCCGCTGCTGCGAGCCCGGGCAATCGAAAACCAGGCGTTCGTGATTGCGCCGAACCAGTACGGTGCCGGTGCCCTCGGGTTCCACGATTACGGCAACTCCCTCGTGATCGATCCGTGGGGCGCCGTGCTCGGACGCGGTCCCGACGACGAGGCCGCCGTCATCCGCGCAACTCTCGACGGTGAGCTTCTCGAGCGCGTGCGCCGCGAGCTCCCGAGCCTGATGCACCGGCGGCTGGCATGAAACCATTTCTCAAGCTGAGATCGACCGAGGAAGCGCTCGCGGAGCTCGCCACCACGGCGCCGCTTGCGCACGAGCGCACTGCGGTGCGCACGGCACTGGGCCGCGTGCTGGCCGAGCCGGTGACCGCGCGCGAGGACATCCCGCACTTTTTCCGCTCGAACATGGACGGATTCGCCGTGCACGCCGCCGATACGTTCGAAGCGAGCGAGCAGCGTTCGGTGTCGCTGCGTATCGCCGGCGAGGTCTTCATGGGCGAGGAGGCGCGGCGTCCGCTCGGCGCATCCGAAGCGATCCGCGTCTCGACCGGCGCGATGATGCCGCCGGGCGCCGATGCCGTCGTGATCGTCGAGCACACCGAAGAGCAAGGCGGCAGCGTGCTCGTGCGTCACTCCGTGGTGCCAGGGCAGAACACGATCGCGATCGCCGAGGATCTTCGCCAAGGCGAGGTCGTGCTCGAGGCCGGCCACCGCCTTCGCGGCAGCGACATCGGCGCGGTGACCGGGGTCGGACGCAGCGAGATCTGCGTTCACGCAGTTCCGCGCGTCGGCATCGCCGCCACCGGCGACGAGATCGTCGAGCCGGAAGACGAGCTTGCGCCGGGGCGTGTGCGCAACGTCAACCAGTACCTGCTCGGGTCGATGGCGCGCTCGCTCGGTGCTCGCGTCGTGGACTACGGGGTCGTGCGCGACGACGAACAAGCGCTCGGCCGGCTGTTCGCCGGCGCCGTCGCCGAATGCGACGTGCTGCTGCTGTCGGGCGGCAGCTCCAAGGGCAGCAAGGACCTGGTGATGTCGTCGCTGCTCGCCGTGCCGGGTGCCCGCGTGCGTTTCCACGGAATCGCGATCGCGCCCGGCAAGCCGACGATGTTCGCCGAGGCGGGCAATCTGTCGATCCTCGGTGTGCCGGGCAATCCTTCGGCGGCCGCCGTCGTGTTTTTGTTGTTCGCCAGTGTGCTGATCCGCCTTCGCGAGGGCGAGAGCCTGCCGCGTATTCTCGCGACGCGGCCTCGCGTACGTGCGCGGCTCGCAGAATCGCTGTCGTCGACGCCGGGTCGCGAAGACTGGATTCGCGTGCGACTCGTCAGCGACGGGGACGACGCCCTGGCACGCGCGGTTCCCCTGCGCGGCAAATCCGTGACGATCTCGACGATCGCAAGGGCCGACGGGTTGCTGCGAATTCCGCGTTCGAGCGAAGGACTCGCGGCCGGCAGCGAAGTCGACGTGTTGCTGCTGCAATGAACCGCCCGGCCAGTTTCCTCCAGCGCCGGCCCCTGGACGCCGCGCGCCGCGCACTGCTGGACGGCGTTCGCGCCGTCGGCGCCGAGCGTGTCGACGTGGGCGATGCCTGCGACCGCGTCAGTGCCGAAGAGGTGCGCGCTGCTCGTCCGTCCCCGCACTATCGCGCATCGGCAATGGACGGCATTGCCGTTCGGTCGCGCGACACGTGGAACGCGGCCGACGGCCCCGTCGTGCTCACGGCCCGGGATGCATCGTTGCCGGCTCCGCAGGATGAGGAGCCGGCCTGCGTTCCGGTCGACACCGGATCGGCGCTTCCCGAGTGGACCGACGCGGTGATCCGCATCGAGGATGTCACTGCGGACGGCGCCGGATTTCGCATCAAGGCGGTCGTACCGCCCGGCCGTGACGTGCGCCGCATCGGAGAAGACATCGAGCAGGCAACGGTGCTGCTGCCTGAAGGCGCGCGCATTCGACCGTGGGACATCGGCGCGCTGCTGGCGACCGGGACGCGCACGATCGACGTTCGACGCCGTCCGCGCATCGCGATTCTCGCGACGGGAAGCGAAGTCGTCGAACCGGGCGCCCCGGCCGGTCCGGGCCAGGTTATCGATTCGAATTCACGGCTGATCGCCGCGCTCGTCGGCCAGTGGGGAGGCTCACCGCACCGGCTCGGCATCGTCGCCGACGACGAGAACCGCCTTCGCGCGGCGCTCGCGGATGCCGCCGCCCGATTCGACGCCGTCTGCGTGATTGCCGGCAGCTCGGCCGGCCGCAAGGATTTCACGATCGCCGTGCTCGCCTCCCTCGGCGAAGTCTTCGTGCACGGCGTCGACATCGCTCCGGGCAGGCCGGTCGCGCTCGCGCGCATCGGCGCGTGCGGCGACGACGCGGCGGTTACGCCGGTGATTGCCGTGCCGGGGTACCCGGTTTCGGCCATCGTGGTCTGCAACGAGCTGCTGAGACCGCTGGTTGCGGCGCTGCTCGGCAGCACGGCGGCTGTCGCTCCGTCGCTTCGTGCCAGGCTCGCGCGCAAGATTCCGTCGCGGCTCGGCATGGAAGAGTTCCGTCGCGTCTGCCTTGCGCGGCAGGACGACGCATCCTACGTGGTCGCGCCTCTTGCGGCCGGCGCGGGATCGATCGCCACCGTCAGCGGGGCCCACGGATGGCTTCGCATCGACGCTGCTGCCGAAGGCCTCGATGACGGGATCGAAGTCGACGT
Source organism: Candidatus Binatia bacterium (assembly GCA_036493895.1). Classification (NCBI taxonomy): domain Bacteria; phylum Candidatus Binatota; class Binatia (SeqCode); species Binatia bacterium. The sequence continues at coordinate 13,902 of DASXOZ010000079.1, forward strand.
CGAGCTTCTCGTCTCTCGCGAAGACGTCGACGCGGCGTTCGTGCTCGCCGGCGAGGCCTGCGACGAAGGCGCATGCCTGGAGCGCCTGCTTCGCCGGAGGAACCCGCGTGCGCGCGTGCACTATCTGCGCGCGGGCCCGGCCGATGCGCCGGGTGCGGTAGCGCGCGGCGAAGCCCACGGGGCATTTGTCGACGGTGGCAGCGCGGCGGCCGCGCCGCTTCGCGAACTCGCCGTCGCCGCAGTCGCGCATCCGATGCTCGTGCTCGCCGGTTCGAGCGGCGAGCGCATGCTCGTACATCTTGACGATGGGCCGGCCGGAGTCGGCCGTTGACCGGCGCGGCGCAGCGGCAAGGCGTTTCCAGCCTTTTCCCCGCGGATTCACGCGATCCGGTAGTTCCGCTCGCCTGGTGGGTCGTCGCGTTCGTCCTGCATCGAGCCGTAATCGTCGCCCTCGGTTTCGACGGCACCTTTTTCTGGGAAGAGAGCTACCGGCTGCTGGCGGCCGTCGCGTGGAAGTCCGGCTGGGACATTCCGCTTCGCGAGCTGCAGGCCGATCCGTATGCCGGCGGGAGCCTCGTCTTTGCGGCGCTGACGGCAATCGTCACGTCGTTCACCGGGATCACGCTGCTGGCAGTGAAGATCGTTGCGATCGCGTGGAACGCAGCGGGACTGTGGTGCTGGATGCTCGCGCTGCGCCGCATTGCCGGGCATGCGGCTGCTCACGCGCTCGGACTTCTGTGGGTCGCGGCACCGCCGGTCTTCGTGGTCTTCAACACGATCGGTCTCGGCTTTCACGGCGATACAGTGACGGTGACGGGACTCGAGCTGCTGCTGATGCTGCGCTGGCTCGAAGTACCGTCGACGTCGAGGCTGCTGTTGTGGACGATCGTCGGCGGCCTCGGCGTGTGGTTCTGCTACACCTCCGCGGTTGCTCTTGCCGTGATGCTGGTTTTCGCCGTCGCAGCCGGTGCTCTCTCTCCGCAATACTGGCCTCTTGCAACGGCCGGCTTTGCGATCGGGCTCGCACCGTGGCTCGCCTACCAGGCTTCGCCCGGCGCCGCGCCGGGTGCGTCGCTCGGCATCGTCGGCGAAACCTTCGCGTCGCCGGCGGCGGCCGGCGCCGGACCCGGATATTTCGCGCGGCTGTGGGACCTGGTGATCCACGGCATGCCGGTCGCGCTGTATTTTCGCGACATCGGCATTCCCGGTGACGTCAAGCTCGGCCGCGCGTGGCTCGAGTACCCGTGGCTTGCAGTCTACGCGACGGCGTTCGCGATCGTGGTGGCTTCGTCGTGGCGGACACTGGCGCGAGGCGCACGTTCCATGAAACTGCTGGCGGCACGCGCCGCCGGGCATGCCGAGCTTGCGGTCGCGTTGATCTTTCCGCTGTTCCTCGTCGTGCTCGCCGCGAGCAACCAGCAATTCAACGACTACGGAGTCGTGCGCTTCTTCACGTTCCGGCTCGTCGTACCGGCGCTCGCCGGCGCACTGGCGACGATCGCGATCGCGGCTGCGCTCGTGTCGCGGCCGATGCGCGCAGTGCTGCTCGGAGCCTGTGTATTGCTCGGCACCATCGGCACCGTGCAAGTCGCGTGGGATGGAAACACAAGCCGCGCGGCGCTGGACGAAGATGCACTCGGGATGGGCGCCGAAGTGATGGGACACCTCGTCGTGTTCCGCCATGGCACCGACCCGCTGATTCCCACGATCATCGACGCGCTTCCCGAGAACCTTCGCGCACGCGCGTATCGCGGCGTCGGTTTCAGTTACGCGTACATTTTTGCGACCAGACGAAAGGACGCCCCGTCTTCGCATCTGACTCTCGCGTTGCTGTCGACCGGCGCGGATCACCTTCGCGATGCAGTCGACGGAGCGCACGCTGCACTCGAAGGCGGCCTTCCGCAGGTGGCTCCGGTGCCGGAATCCCCGCGACGGGACGAGCTTCGCGCAGCGGTCGACCGCGCGATTGCGGCGCCTGCCGTCGTTCCACCGGAGCTGACGCGCTCATCCTTTTGACGCGGGCGTCGACGCGGGCGTTGACGCGGGCGTTGACGCGGGCGTTGATACGGGCGTCGACGCGGGCGAATCCTCGCAAGCGGGAAGCGCCGGCACCTCGAGAATCCTTCGGCGACCGATCGATGCCGCCAGGCCCGCACCGTTTCCCGCTTCGGCCGGGAAATGCCGCGGGGTCCAGCACGACGCATGCGCCTGCTTCGCGAGGTCGCGCGCGGCGGCGCAGTTGCCGGCCAGCGTTTCGACCAGCGCAGCCGCCTGCCAGCCGGGGATGAAGCCGGGGTCGATGCGTCGCACGTCGGCGAACGTGATGCGCGCTTCGGAGAGCGCGAGACTGCGCGCCTCGGGCGTCGTCGCCGCAGCGTAGTTGCGCTCGAGGCGGGAGAGGCCGACGCAGAACATCGCCTCCGCATCATCCGGCATGATGCCGACGACGTGGCGCCACATCCGCTCAGCATTCTCGACGCGGCCGAGACGGTGCAGGACCAGCGCCATCGAATGCCCCAGCTCGGCAGTAGTGCGGGCGACGAGCCGGTCGTGTTCGATCGGCCCTGCGTCCAGGCCGGCGGCAACATTCTGTTCGGCCTTTTTGAGCCGGCGGCCGGCTTGACGGAGATGCCCCGCATCGGCGTCCATCAACGCGAGATTTTCGAGCGCAAGCGGATAACCGGAAGCAGCCGACTGCGTGAAAAGCTCGCGCGCACGATCGTCGCGTCCACCGGACCAGTACACGACTCCGAGCTCATTGCGGATGCCGTCGTCGTAGTGGGGAATGTCGCTGGTCCAGCTTCCGGGAGTGAAGACGAACCCCTGCCAGAAGACGACGAGGCTTACCGTCGCGAGCGCCGCGCAGAGCGTGAACACCGCGGGAAGCGCCCGCGCAGCGCGACGCGCCACCATGTCGAGTCCCGATGCGAACCAGAACGCGAACGCGAGCGCCAGAGGAGTCAGGTACGTAGCCTTGACGGCGGCGGCAATGGGCGCCTCGTGCGTGCCGTACACGAACAGTGCGAACATCGCGGCAGTCGCCGAGCCGAACGCAACCGTCGCGTCGTCCCAGCCTTTGCGCCTCAGCGAAGCCAGGCCGGAGAATGCGCCCATGATGACGAGCGTGGTGGGCGCGAGCCCGAGAACGAGCAGGATCTGTCCCGCCCTTCGCGCAGCCTCGCTCATTGTCACAGGCGGCAGCACCCAGCCCCCGAACCCGTCGAACCAGGTGTTGGCGTAAAGACCGGTCCACACCGATTCGCGCATCGAGCGCTCCAGGCCGTATGGCGACGGATCTCCCGTCGGCGTCTGGCCGCGCGGCCAGGCCGGTCTCCAGAAGATCAGCGGATCGAACGTCAGGTAGTCGGCCAGCCCTCGTGCAGCCTGGGGCTGGTTCTCCTCGACGTACGTCGTGAAGAACGTGATCCCGCGCGCGAGCTGGAACGGATTGCCGTAAAGCCGGACGTTGCGTGCATACCAGGAGCCGCTGATCAGCGCGGCCAGCGTGATCGCGATCGCGAGGGCGCGTCGTATCCCCGAGGGCTCCGGCCGCACGAGCATGCGAAACGCCAGCGTCGCGAAAACGGCAACGGCGACGGCGATCGACGAGAATTTTGTCAGCAGCGCCAGGCCGACGAGAATCCCGAGCAGCGATGCACGCAGCGGCGTCGGCCGCGCGAGCACGGCCAGCAGCGCGAAGAAACTGAGGGAGCAGAGCACGGCTCCGAGCCCTTCGTTGCCGAGGAATCCCGCGCTGTAGAGGAACACCGGCGCCAGCAGCGGGAGCAGCGCACCACAGGTGGCGATCGCGGCGGAAAACCGCGGACGCAGGACCTTCCACGCAAGCCACGGATGCAGCAGGCCGAGCGCGGCAACGAGCAGCTTTCCGATCTGCAGCCTCGTCACCGGGTCGAGCGCGGCGGCCGCCCGCCAGATGGCGGCCATCAGCGCGTAGTACAGTGGCGGATGAAAATACGACCAGCCCTGGGAGGCCACCGGCACCTGCCAGGTCTGGGCGAGGTACCAGATGTACGTGAAGTGGCTGAACGCATCGTAGCTTCCAAGGACAGGGAAGCTCCAGCCGTTGGAGAGCCTGGCCGCCACGCCGCCGGCGACGAGGATCGCGACCGCAAGGCGCCAGGCCGCGTAGCCGCGGCGGTCCTGCGATGATGCGCGATCTTCCATGGAATGGCGCCGCAGCCCTGCTCGAGCAGCCGCCGGTTGGCACGTCCGCGCGGCCGGCGCGCTTCCTCGTCCTGCCGGACTTGCGACCGAACTGGCGACCGAGAGCAGCCTCCGGAGCGGGCTTCGTGCAGCGGCGCAAAGCATAGCGGCGCACCGGGCCCGGCGCCACGCGCAGCACGCGAATTGACCTCGGCCAGTCGGGAGGGAACTCTGGGCACTCATGTCGTCCCGCTCCCTCGTCGCCATCGCCGTCGCGATGACGGCGGTCGCCGTAGCAGTCCGCGTCCACAATGCGCTCACGTTTCCGATTCTTGGCGGATACGACGCGTTCGCGCACTTCACCTACGTCTGGTTCGTCGCCGAAACCGGGCGCGTCCCGCTGGCGCGCTCGGGCTGGGAGTTCTTCCAGCCTCCGCTGTACTACGCGGCGATGGCCGCGCTGTGGCGGGCGTTCGACGGGCTCGGCGCGGAGCAGAGGCTGAGGATCGGCACCACGGCGTTCGCGCTGCTGTCGCTCGTACCGGCCGCCGTCGCCGCGCGGATCGCGTCGTGCAGTTTCCCCGCCCGGCCCGTCACGTGGCTGCTCGCAGGCGGACTGCTGCTGTTCATTCCGGTTCATCTCTACAGCGCAGCTTTCCTTGGCAACGAAGGCCTGGCCTGCGTGCTCTGCAGCGTCGCCGCGCTCGCGCTGCTTGCCGTTCTCGATCGCGCGACGATGTTTCGAGCGCTCAGCCTCGGCGTCGTTCTCGGCCTTGCGATGCTCGCGAAATACACCGCCGTCGTGCTCGTTGCCGCGGCGCTCGCGACGATTGCAGCAAAGCGCCTGTTTGCCGATCGCACCTTTGCCGCTGTGCGTACGCTCGCGATCGTCAGCGCCTCGATGCTCGCGGTCTGCGGCTGGCACTATGCGCGCAACGTGCGCAACTACGGCACTCCCTTCCCGCTGTCGCGCGACGAGCTGTTCCTGGCGCGCGTCGAGAACGGACAGCTGCAGGCGTTTCGCCGCCCGCTCGAATACGTGCTCTTCGATCCGCTGATCCTGTACCGGCCGCAGTGGCCGCGCGGCCTTTCGATGCATTCGCCGCGGCCGCCGGGTGCCGAATACAGCGCGATGCGGGAGTCGATTCCGACGGGGCTCTACGCCAATGCGTGGTTCGACGGCTCCGGCGGATTCGTACTGCCGCCGGTCACGCACAGCGAAGCTTCGCGCAGGGCCGGACAGCTGTTGTTGACGCTCGCGCTGGTGCCGACGCTCTTGATCGCTGTCGGTTTGCTGGCATCGGTGACGGACCTGCGGCGCGAGGGATGGCGGGACGATCGCGCGGTGATGCTCGCGATGTCGGCGACAATGGCCGCGGTGCTCGTCGCCGGCACCCTTTCGGTTCCCACCCAGGCAGCGGTCAAGGCGACCTACCTGATGGTGATCTCGGTCGCATTCGCTTTCTTTTTCGCACGCGGCTTCGTCGCGCTCGCAGAGCGCAGCGGTCGCATGGCGATGGCCGCCATCGTCACCTGCACGACGCTTGCCGCGGTGAGCTCGGCCGTATTCTGCCATGCCGCTTTCATCGACGACGCGTGGTTCCGCCAGGCGCTGGAGACTGCGCGCGTGCGCAATCTTTACGGGATCCTCGACTGGGCTGCAGGCCATCGCGATGCCGCTGCCGAAAAGTTCGGGGCGGCCGCCGCAGCCGGATGGCATCTCGGGTACGAGAACCTCGCCGCGTGCCGCCTCGCGAGCGGAGATACCGAGGCAGCCGAATATTTTCTTCGCGAGGCGGCGCGTCGCATGCCCGGCCAGCTTCCAGGCAACATGGAAGAGAGACGACGAGGCATCGCAACGACGCAGGCCGAATACGACAACGCACTCGGCGCCGTCCTGATGGCGCGAGGCCGCAGCGACGACGCGCAGGCAGCGCTCAGACGCTCGATTGCCGAAGATCCGACGATTCCCGAAAGCGCGTACAACCTGGCCGTTGCAGAGCTGGCCGTGGCAGACGGCGCAAACGCCGATCCGGGGCCTTCGACCCGCGATGCCGTCTCTCGCCTCGACGCGAGCCTGGCACTGGATCCCGCGTTCACCGAAGCCTCCTCGCTTCGCCCTCTCGCCCTGGCACTGGCCGGCCGCTGCGACGAGGCCGAGGCGCTGTCGGCAAACGCCGGTTTGACGCACTGCCGTCCGCTGCGGGCCTGGCCGGTGGAAACCGGCCCCGGCGACCTCAATGCCGCCGGGCTGCTGCGCCATCGACGGGTAGAGCCGCTTCCGGCCGCCCTGGCGCCGGCGCGAGTCGCCGAGGTCTGCCGCCGGGCCGGCCCGGCGCCCGCGCGTTGACGACCGAGGTCATCCGCCTGCCGCGGCGGCGCCGGCGCCTGCCGCGGGTTTGATCCGCGCAAAAGCTGTGGCTTTGCTGTCCTGCGGCTTTTCACAGGGCGTGGGGCCTTGGCGAGGTCGCGCGCCACTGTCATTGTTCAGTCAGGAGATCCGCCGTGCCCGAGACCGCCACCAGAAAGACGATCAGCGAGTCCCCGGACCAGACCGATCATCCGCTGGCGACGTATCTCGACGAGCTGTACGACCGCCACGCGGGCTGCACCGCCGGCGAGGTCGCAAGCTACATCCCCGAGCTTGCCAAGGCGGATCCGGCCGGCTTCGGCATTGCGATCGCGACGACCGACGGCCGCGTCTACACGGTCGGTAACACCGACAAGCCGTTCTCGATCCAGTCGATTTCCAAGCCGTTCGCCTACGCTCTGGCGCTCCAGGACAACGGCCTGGACGGCGTGCTGGAGAAGGTAGGCCTCGTCCCTACCGGCAACGGGTCCGACCGCATCAGCCTGTTCCAGGAGAGCGGCCGTCCCTTCAACCCGATGATCAATGCCGGCGCGATCGCCGCGACCAGCCTGATCCGCGACGAGGCGGGCAAGCCCCGCGTCACGCGCATCCTCGACCTGATGTCGCGCTGCGCCGGCCGTCCACTCCAGATCGACGAGTCGATGGTCGCCTCCGAGAGGCACAGCGGCATCGGCAACTTCGCGATCGACTACATGCTGCGCAACTCCGGCATCATCGGCTCGGTGCTCGAGCCGGTGCTCGAGTGCTACTCGCAGCAGTGCTCGACGCTCGTGACCTGCCGCGACCTGGCGGTGATGGCCGCGACCCTGGCCGGCGGCGGCATCTGTCCTACGACGCACGAGAGCGTGCTCGATCCGAACATCGTCTCCAACGTGCTCGGCGTGATGGCCACCTGCGGCATGTACGACTACGCCGGCGAATGGGTCGCGCGCGCAGGGATGCCTTCCAAGAGCGGCATCGGCGGCGGCGTGATCGGCGTACTTCCGGGCCAGGTGGGCATCGCGGTCTATTCGCCGCCGCTGGACACGCGCGGCAACAGCGTGCGCGGCGTTCGCGTCTTCCACGATCTTTCCGAGGATTTCGGGCTGCACCTGTTCCAGGCGACGCGCTCGGGCAAATCGCTGGTGAGACGGCGCTACGACGCTTCGAGCGTCAGCTCCAAGCGCATGCGGCGCTCGCTCGAGAGCAAGGCGCTTTCCGAGCACGGCCAGAGGATCGTCGTCTTCGAGCTGCAGGGCGAGCTGACGCTGTTTTCGATCGAGCGCGTCATCCGCGACATCCTGGCGCTGCCGCCGAATTCGGACTGGCTCGTTTTCGACTTCAAGCGCATCGCGACGGCCGACTGGCCGGCCCTCGACCTCTGGATGTCGTTCTGGGAGCGCAACCGCCAGAGGTTCCGCGAAGTGATCATTACCGGCCTCGATGCCGATGCGGGGCTGCAGCAGTACTTCTCGGCAGCGCTGGCACGAAAACCGGCCGCGCTGCTTCTGGCAATGGAAGAGGCCGACACCGCGCTGGAACTCTGCGAAGACCAGCTGCTTTACGACATCCGCGTCTCGGCGCCCGGCGGCATCCCCGTTTCCCTCGAGAATTTCGATCTCTGCGAGGGCCTCGACGACGTCAGCATCGCGGTGCTGCGCAGCGTGCTCAAGACGCGGCGTTTCAAGGCGGGGGACTCGATCGTCGCGATCGGCGATCCGGCCGACTCGCTGTTCTTCCTGGCCAGCGGCCAGGTCAGCGTCACGATTGGCCTTGCCGGCGGCGGCACGCGACGCCTGACCACGTGCACTCCGGGCATGATCTTCGGCGAGATGGCGATCCTCGAGAGACGGCCGCGCTCCGCGGTCGTGCGCGCCGATACGCCCGTCGAGTGCTGGGAGCTGGCAATCCGCGATTTCGAGCACCTGACCGGCACCCATCCCGACCTCAAGGTCAAGCTGCTCGAAAACTTCGCGCGCAGCCTTTCGATCCGCGTTCGCCGACTGACCGACGAGGTGCGGACACTGAGCGAATAACGCCGGCGGCACTTCGCCGCCGGATTCGCCGCCGCGACCGCGCCGGCGACTTACGCCTAGCCGCGGGTCCATGCTTTTTCCGCCTGTGTCCTCCCCCGCTTCCACCGCCGCACCGTCGGTGCCGTCCTACCGCGAGCCCACTCGCGAGGACCTGGCGCCGCTGCTGCTGCGTCGCTTCCAGCTGATCAATACGCCGATCCTCATGGGCACCGCGGCCTTCGCGGTAATGCACGTCTGGTTCCGCGAGCCGCAGCTTGCGCTACTGCTCGCACTGAAGGTGCTGCAGGCTACGGCATCGGCTGGAGGCCTGCGGATCGCGACGAGGCATCCGTCGCGCTCCACGATCATCGCTGCGCTCGTGACGCTCGCGGTCACGATCCATCTCGTCACCGCGCTGACCGGCGTCATCATCGGCAACGTCCACACCAACACGGTGCTGCTCGTCGCGACGACGCTGGCCACAGCCAGTTTCATCCCGTGGGGCGCGGGTGCCCAGGCCCTCGTGGTCTGCAGCGCGATGGGTGCCGCTTTGTTGCCGGTGTTCGGCACCGAGGTCTACCATGACGTGTGGTACGACCTGGTCGCGATGGTCGTCACCTTCGCGATCTCGATCTACATCGCTTCGGAAGTCGAGAGGGACACGCTCTCGGAATACCGCGCGAGCGCGGCAAGCCGGGCGCTTGCCGAGAGCCGGGCGGATTTCGAGGGTGTCTTCCGCTCGTCCAACGTCCTGCTCGCCCTGCTCGACCTCACCCACGACGATTTCATCTACGCCGACGTCAATCCCGCGCTGGCAAACCTGTTCGGCTGGACTGTCGAAACCATGCGTGGCCGCACCGGGCGCGAGAGCGGCTTCAACGAGGAAGAGGTGCGCGAATGGAGGGAGGTCCTTTCGCGCTGCGCCGAGCAGGGATCGATCCAGGTTCCCGAATATTGCCTCCGGCTGGTGCGGCCCGAGCGCTGGTACCACATCAGCTTCTCGGCCATCCGCGGCGAACAGGGCAGTGCGCATCGGTTCTGCGGGGTGGGCGTGGACATCACCGACCGGCGCCAGGCGTCGGAGGCCGCGCAGCGCCTGAATCTTGACCTCGAGGCGCAGGTGCGCGAAAGAACGGCGATGCTCGAGGCCGCCAACAAGGATCTCGAGTCGTTCGCGTACTCGGTTTCCCACGACCTTCGCACGCCGCTTCGAACGATCGAGGGTTTTGCGGCACTGCTCGATGACGATCACGGCTCGGAGCTCTCGCCGAAGGCCCGTGCCCAGCTCGAGCGCATCCGCGGCGCCAGCCGCCACATGTCGCGCCTGATCGACGACATGCTGATGCTCTCGCGCGCGTCGCGCTCCGAGCTGCGGCGCGAGCCGGTCGACGTGACGATGCTGGTGCGCGGCCTCGTCGCGGAGCACCGCAGCTCCGTCCCCGGCCGCGACGTCAGCGTCGAAGTCGAAAGCGGTCTTTTCGCCAACGCCGACCCCCAGTTGCTGCGCATCGTGTGGAACAACCTCGTCGGCAACGCGTGGAAGTACACGGGCCAGCGCAGCAACGCGCACATCCAGGTCGGGAGCGAGATCCACGACGGCGAATCGGCGTTCTTCGTCCGCGACAACGGCTGCGGCTTCGACATGCGCTTCGTCGGAAAGCTGTTCCAGCCGTTCCAGCGGCTTCACGCCGCGGAAGAATACGAGGGGACGGGCGTCGGCCTTGCGACGGTCGCTCGCATCGTGCGCCGGCACGGTGGTAAGGTGTGGGCAGAAAGCGAGATCGACCGCGGCGCGACGTTTCGCTTCTCGCTCGGAGACACGGCGGCGGTCAACGCATCGTAGCGAATCGATGACGATTTCCTCGCACACGGACCTTTCCACCGCGGAGACGGAAAGGGTCTCCAGCGAGCTGCGTCGCGAGCTTGGTGATGCGCTGCGCGCACACGAGCAGAGGCGCCGCCAGCTTCCGCGCTCGATCGTCGTCGGGTTCATCGTCGGCCTGGTCGCGGTAGCATTTCGCGAGTCGCTGCTGCGCGCCGAATCGCTGCGCGGGTTCCTCGCGGGAGAGGCTCGCGTCCACCCGCTGTGGGCGCCGGCGCTCGCGCTGCTCCTTGGCGGCGCCGGGGCCGCCTTCGCGGTCTTTCTCGTTCGTCGAGTCGCGCCGGAAGCCTCGGGCAGCGGGATTCCCCACGTCAAGGCCGTGATCCACGGGACGCGCCAGATGCGGCGCCGGGTGCTGCCGGTCAAGTTCCTCGGCGGCATCGCGGGCATCGGCGGCGGCCTCGTGATGGGCCGCGAAGGCCCGACGATTCAGATGGGCGCTTCGGTCGGGTACATGGTGAGCGGCTGGTTCTCGTGCACGACGCGCGAGAAGCGCACGCTGATCGCCGCCGGCGCCGGGGCGGGGCTGGCCGCTGCGTTCAACGCACCGCTGGCCGGGCTCGTCTTCGTGCTCGAGGAGCTGCAGCGCGATTTCTCACCGGCGGTCTTCACCGCGACGCTGGTCGCATCGGTCGTCGCCGACGTCACCACCCGCTCGCTGCTCGGCCAGCTTCCGGTCTTTCACGTGGCATCCGACGCGATTCCTGCGCTGACGTCGGTGCCGATCGCTCTCGTGGTCGGCACCGTGGCTGCGTTGCTGGGCGTCGCGTTCAATCGTTCGCTCGTCGCAAGCCTCGACCTCTTCGCCCGACTGAGCCGCTGGAAGCCGTGGACGATCGGTGCGGTCGTCGGGATCGCCGTGGCGGCCGTGGGCCTCGTCCTGCCGATTGCGCTCGGCGGCGGAGATCCTCTCGTCGAACGGATTCTCGCCGGCAACATCCCGATCGCCACGCTGTCGACGCTTTTCGTCGTGCGCTTCATCCTGACCATGCTGAGCTACGGCTGTGGCGCGCCGGGCGGCATCTTCGCGCCGCTGCTGATGCTCGGCTCCGCCATCGGGCTCGCCATCGGCCAGGCTTTCGCCGCGTGGTTTCCCACTGCGATGGAACACCCGGAATCGTTCGCCGTCGTGGGGATGGCTGCCTATTTCGCCGCGATCGTGCGCGCTCCGCTGACCGGCGTCGTGCTGATGGTGGAGATGACCGGCAACTACGGCCTCGTCCTTCCCCTGCTTGCCGCCAGCCTGGCAGCGTACGGTATCGCCGATTTTCTCAAGGATCGCCCGGTCTACGAGGCGCTGCTCGAGCGCGATATCGTGCGCGGCCAGGAGAGCGACAGCGCTTCGGGCACGCTTCTCGTCGACCTCTCCATCGCACCCGGCTCGGCGTTCGACGGAGCCGCCGTCGGTTCGCTGGCACTTGCGCCCGGCTGCATCGTCGTCCTGCTGCGACGTGGCTCGTCGGAAGAGGTGCCCGTCGCGACGACGCGGCTTGCAGCGGGCGACCAGATCACCGTCATCGTCGCTGCGACGGCGGCCGATGCGGTACCCGACCTGCACCGGCGCGCGGCCGCCGCAGCCGCGTAGCACGACGCCGATCTCCCGGCGGCAAGCGCTGCGCCGGCCGCTCTCGATTCGCCGGCGACGTCACGATCTGTACGCGGCCGCGTGCGCGTTCAGCCGCTGCGAGCGTACGCCGCGGGGTCCTGGCGCCAGAATTCCGCGAGCACGCGGTACAGCTCGGGATGGCGCTTCGCGAACGTGCGCGGCTCCATGAAGAAGTGCTCGGTGGCGACCGCAAAGAATTCGGAAGGATGTTCGGCGCCGTATTCGTCGATGAAGGTGCGGCGGCGGCGGTCGGCCATTTCGCAGAGGCGCTCGTATTCGCGCTCGAATACCTTCTGCCAGCGCTCGCGCAGCTCCGGGTCGTCGATGCGCGGGGTGCCGTCGGTGCCACCGGTTTCGGCGTCCACCTGGTGGGCGAATTCGTGCAGCACGACGTTGCAGCCGTGATCGCGTCCCGACGCGCCGGCGAGCACGTCGTTCCAGGAAACGATCAGGCTGCCGGTCTCCCAGCTCTCGCCGATGTGATCGACGTTCTCGCTGAGCACCATCCCTCCCCCGGCATCGTACTCGACCGGCACGACGTAGGCGTCGGGATAGACGAGAATGCTCATCAGGCGCGGATAGTAGTCGCTGTCGCGATGCAGCAGCAGCAGCGAGGCCTGGGCCGCGATCAGCACGCGCACTTCGTCGGTCAAGTCGAGGCCTCCGCAGCCTTCGAAACGTTTCTCGTGAACGAGCACGCGCGAGTGCGCAAGAAGCTCGTCGCGGTCGACCGCCGCGAGGCGGCGATAGAGCACGAAACGGCGCTCGAGGATGGCGTCCCACGCGGGGTCGGCCGGAAGGGCGCGAAGCCTGCGGCGGCTTCGCTCGCGCAGCAGCTTCAGCACGTGCGAAGCACCGCCTCGTTCAGATTCGCCGCCGGTGCAGCAGTGCCTCGGCGATTTCGTCGATGATGAGCTCGGCCTCGCCGCGCGGGTCGGCGGCTTCGCGGATCGGCCGGCCGACGACGACGTAGTCGGCGCCGGCAGCCACGGCTTCGGCAGGCCCCGTGACGCGGCTCTGGTCACCGGTGTCGTCGTTCTCACGACGAATGCCGGGCGTCACGATGAGGAAGCGCGGTCCGCAGGCCTCGCGGATCACGCGGATCTCGTGCGGGGAAGCGACGACGCCGTCCATTCCGGACTCCATCGCCAACAGCGCCAGGCGCAGCACCTGGTCCTCGACCGCGGCCGTCACGCCGATCGTCGTAAGATCGCTGGCCGAAAGGCTCGTCAGCACCGTGACGGCGAGCATGCGAGGACGGCGCAGGTGCTCGGTGCGGCAAGCGCGGCGCACCTGGCGCACGGCCTCGCGCATCATCGGCGTGCTGCCGGAAGCGTGCACGTTGAACATCGCGACGCCGAGCCGTGTCGCCTCGACCGACGCGCGCGCGACGGTCTGCGGGATGTCGTGGAACTTGAGGTCGAGGAAGACCTCGCCGCCGCGCTCGCGAATGTACGAGATCACGCGCGGGCCTTCGCGAAGAAAAAGCTGCTTGCCGATCTTGAACATGCCGACGCTGTCGCGCAGCGCGCGCACCAGCGATCCGGCTTCGCGCGCCGTCGAGACGTCGAGCGCGAAGATCAGGCGCTCCCGTGCGCGCTCGCGCAGCCCAGCCGAACGCACCGTCACGCGGCAAGCTCCGCGTGCGCGGCGCGGATGCGCGCAACGATCGCGGCGGCCGCACCGTCCACCGCAATCTCCTCGGCCGTCGCGCTGCCGCGCGCCTTCAGCTCGAGTTTGCCGGAGGCCAGGCCGCGAGGGCCGATCGTCACGCGCAGCGGAATACCGAGCAGATCGGCGTCGTTGAACTTGACGCCGGCGCGCTCGTCACGGTCGTCGACGAGCACGTCGATGCCGGCCGCCTCGAGCTCCCGCTCGAGCGCAATCGCGGCATTTCGTCCCGCCTCGTCGTCCCATTTGACGGCGACGACGAGCACCTCGAACGGTGCGATCGACACCGGCCAGAGGATCCCCTTGTCGTCGTGGTTCTGCTCGACGGCGGCGGCCATCGTGCGCGTGACGCCGATGCCGTAGGTGCCCATCTCCATGACCTGCTCGTTGCCGTCGGTGTCGAGGAAGATCGCGCGCAGCTTCTCCGAATACTTGCGACCGAGGTAGAAAATGTGGCCGACCTCGATGCCGCGGTGCTGCTCGAAGACTCCGCCTTCGCAGCGCGCGCAGGAATCGCCCGCGCGAGCGGCCCTCAGGCTCGCGAAGATCACGTTCGGGAAGTCGCGCTGCTGACTGACGCCGGTGACGTGCGTGTCGGCGCGGTTGGCGCCGGTGACCATGCCGCGGGAGCCGGCGACGCGATGGTCGGCGTACAGCGGCAGCTTCATCCCCACCGGACCGGCAAAACCCTGGGGCGCACCGGTCAGGCGCTCGATCTCCTCGGCCTCGGCCATCCGGAGCGCCGTCGCACCGAGCAGGCTCTTCAGCTTGGTCTCGCTCAGTACGTCGTCGCCGCGCACGACGACCGCGACCGCTCTCTCGTCGGCGACGAGGATCAGTGTCTTCAGGAAATGCTCGGCGGGCCGCCCGAGAAATGCCGAAACTTCCTCGATGGTGCGCGCCCCCGGGGTCGCGACCTCGGCACGTTCCTGGTCGCGGCGCGCGGCAGCTTCGGCGGCGCTGCGGATCTCGGCCTTTTCGACGTTGGCCGCGTAGTCGCACTGGCTGCAGCTCACGATGGTGTCCTCGCCGGTTTCGGCGAGCACCTGGAATTCGTGGCTGAGGCTGCCGCCGATGTTGCCGGTGTCGGCCTCGACGGCGCGAAAGCGCAGCCCGCAGCGGCGGAAGATCCGCGAATACGCCTCGCGCATCACGCCGTACTCGCGGATCGTGTCCTCGCGGCTGGCGTGGAACGAGTAGCCGTCCTTCATCACGAACTCGCGGCCGCGCATGAGGCCGAAACGCGGACGGATCTCGTCACGGAACTTGGTCTGGATCTGGTAGAGATTCAGCGGCAGTGCCCGGTACGAGCGTACGTCGCGGCGCACGAGGTCGGTCATCACTTCCTCGTGCGTGGGTCCGAGGCAGAACTCGCGATCGTGACGGTCCTTGATCCTCAGCAGCTCCTTGCCGTAGAAATCCCAGCGGCCGCTTTCCTGCCAGAGCTCGGCAGGGCTGACCATCGGCAGCATCACTTCCTGGCAGCCGACGCGGTCGAGCTCTTCGCGGATGATGCGTTCGACCTTGGCCAGCGTACGGCGCCCGAGCGGCAGGAAATCGTAAATGCCGCGTGCGACCTGGCGGATCATTCCCGAGCGCACCATCAGGCGGTGGCTCGCGACCTCGGCGTCGGCCGGGTCTTCCTTCAGCGTCGGAATGAGGAGGCGGGAATATCGCATGATGATGTGGGGTCAGGCACCAGAGCGCATCGATCATGCGCAGAAACCCGGATGATGCGCGCTGGTGCCTGACCCCGCGCGCCGCAACGTGCCGCCGCTCAGCCTGCGGCGTGCAAGGTGCCTTCGTCTTTCCCTTTGTCGTCTTCGGCCACGAGCTTCTCGACGGCTTCCACGAGCGCGTCGACGAGCTCCCCTTCCTTGAACTTGCCGACGATCTTGCCCGCGCGGATCAGCAGGCCCCCGTTCTTGCCGCCGGCGATGCCGATATCGGCTTCGCGCGCCTCACCGGGACCGTTGACGGCGCATCCGAGGATGGACACCGTGATCGGCTTCTCGATGTGCGCAAGCCGCGCCTTGGCCTCGTCGACGAGCTTGAACAGGTCGACTTCGATGCGCCCGCAAGTAGGGCACGCGATGATCAGCGCGCCTTTGGCGCGGATGTTGAGCGCACGCAGGATGTCGAACCCGGCGACGACTTCCTCGACGGGATCGGCCGTCAGCGAGACGCGGATCGTGTCGCCGATTCCTTCGGCGAGCAGCATGCCGATGCCGATCGCCGACTTGACCAGCGCGCCCGGCGGCAGTCCGGCCTCGGTGACTCCGACGTGCAGCGGGTAGTCGCAGGCGACGGCGAGCTTGCGGTAGGCCTCGACCATCAGCGGCACGCTGGAAGCCTTGATCGAGATCTTGATGTCGAAGAAATCCAGCTCCTCGAGGATGCGCACGTGGCGCATCGCGCTCTCGACCATCGCTTCGGCGGTCGGGTAGCCGTAGCTGTCGAGCAGGTCTTCTTCGAGGGAGCCGGCATTGACGCCGATGCGGATCGGCACGCGGCGTGCCTGCGCCGCCATGGTGACCTCGCGCACGCGTTCTTTCGAGCCGATATTGCCCGGATTGAGCCGGATGCAGTCGACGCCCTGCTCCAGCGCCATCAGCGCAAGCCGATAGTCGAAATGGATGTCGGCGATGAGCGGTATTTTCATCCGCGAGCGGATTTTTCCGAGCACGCGGGCATCGCGCTCGCGCGGGACGGCGACGCGGACGATCTCGCAGCCGGCTTCTTCGAGGCGCGAGATCTCCTCGAGCGTGGCCTCGACGTCCTCGGTCTTCGTCGTCGTCATCGACTGCACGGCGACGGGCGCATCGCCGCCGACCGGCACGTTGCCGACGAAGATCTGCCGGCTCTTTCGCCTCGTCGTCATCAGTCGACGACGACCTTGACGGACGGCGGCGGGTCGAGCGGCGCCAGCTCGGGACTCGACGAATCCATGACCTGGACCGTGAAGTCCTCCGCCTTCGGATTGCCGTCGAACTTGCACTCGCTGATGCGCACCGGCCCGGCAAAACCCTGCACCTTGACGAACGCGGCGCGAAGCCTCTTGTCGGCGGCGATGTGATTGAACGTGCTCAGCGCGCCGTCGACCTTGCTCTCGCACGCAACGGCGTCGGCGTCGCCGATGAAGCGACCCGATCCCGTGTACGTGATGTCGACCTGCAGCGCGCCGACGGGAGCCGGCGATGTCAGCTCGATGCCGATGGTGCGGCCGGCGGTCGCCGGCTTCGCGGCGGCAGCGGGTGCGGCCGGCGCGGCGGAAGCAGCGGGAGCAGCGGGAGCAGCCGCGGGCGCGGCGGCGGGCGTCGTCGGTGCCGTCTTCTGCTCGCACGAAGCGACGAGCAGCGGAACAAGGACGAGCGCCGCGAGCGGGAATCTGCGTTGGATCAAGGCAAACCTCCTCGGGTAAGGGGCGATTCTAGGCCGAAACGCGCAGCGCGCTCAACGCGCGAGCATGCCCAGCCGCGCGGCGCCGATGGCGCCGGCAAGAGAACCCCGCGCTGCCGCGAGAATCGTGATCTCCGACTCTGCGCGGACGAACAGGGTGCCGGCCATCGCGGCGCGCAGCCTCGCCAGCCGCGCGAGCACGCCGGGGGCGATGCCCCCTCCGAGCACGATGGTCTCGAGGTCGAGCACGTTGACCACCGAGCCGATCGCTGCGCCGAGCATGTCGACCATGATCGCGGCGATCGCCTCCGCATCGGCATCGCCGGCGGCGCCGAGCTCGAAAATCGCCTGGGCAAAGCCGCCTCCGGCTTTTTCGCGTCTCGCCGCGATCCTCTCGCGAACTTCGTTCGGAGCCTCGTCGGCAAAGGCGCGGGCGGCGGTCTCGCAGATGTAGGCCTCGAGGCATCCGAGGTTGCCGCAGCCGCAGCGACGGCCTTGGTGGACGACCATTGCGTGACCGAATTCGCATCCGAAGTTGCTGCGGCCGACGCGAAGGCGCCCGCCGAGCACCAGACCGGATCCCACGCCGGTGCCGATCGCGATCATCAGGTAATCGTCCAGTCCGTCGGCCGCCCCGCCCCATCCCTCGGCGACGGCCGCGCAATCGACGTCGTTGTGCACCACCGCCGCGGCGCCGGTGCGCGCACCGATGAGCTCTGCCAGGCGGCAGCCGACCAGCAGTGGCAGGTGCGGGGCGCCTCGCAGCGCTCCGTCCCTGCCGAGCACCCCGGCGATCCCGACACCGACCGCAGCACCGGCGGGCACCGAATGTGCGGCGCAAAGTTCCTTGCGGGTGGCGGAAATCGCATCCGCCAGGGAATCGGCCGTCGTCCCGTCTCCCGTAGCGATCGTCGTCTGCGCAACGACGTCGCCCGACGGCGACACGAGCGCGACCTTGGCCGACTGGCCCCCGACATCGAAGCCGAACGCGGGAAGGGCCTCGCTCACAGGACCTCTTCGGCGGACTTCTCGCCGGTGAAGGCACCGTGCGCGAGCACGAACGCGACGAGCGTAGGCACGATGAAGTAACAGAAACGGTAGAGGAAGATCGGCAGCAGCGAATCCCCGAGCGGCACGCCGAGCCCCGACAGGGTGGCGGCCAGCGCACCTTCGAGCACGCCCGCGCCGCCAGGGACGAAAGTCACGAACGAGGCAACGCTCGAGACCGAGAACGCGATCGCGATCAGGCTGAAGTTGACGGGAGCGCCGGTTGCGTAGAACGCGAACCAGAGCGCACCCATCATGAACAGCCAGTCGAAGAAGATCCACACGCTCGGCATCAGCATTTCGGCGGGGCGGCCGGCGAAAAGGGCCATTCCCTCCTCGATGTTCCCGAAGAAGCGCTGCACGCGCTCGCCGAGCGTCGCCGCGCGCCCGACGCGGTGGATCAGCCGGTCGGCAAGGCGCGCGCCGATCGCGAGCACGCCCCGGCGAAACGGCGTCGAGTAGATCATCACGAGCAGCAGCGTGAAGCCGGTCCCGAGCAGTCCGGTCGCGACGACCGCCGCAACCAGGCTTGCCCCGTGAATGCGTCCCCTCATCAGCAGGTTGACGAGGCCGAAGACGACGAAGAGCACGAGCATCAGGTTCGTCAGCAGCGTCTGCGTGAACGAGATCGCAACCGACGTGCCGGCCGAGATGCCGCGCTTGGTGAAGAAGACCAGGCGCAGCGCGAATCCGGTCAGCCCACCGCTGGGGAAAATGTAGTTGGCGGTGTTGGCGACCAGCGTGATGCGCAGCATGTCGCGCGACCCGATGCTGGCGCCCGCGGCGCGCACGATGCCTTCGTACGAGAGCGACATCGTGATGTAGCTGATCAGCGTGGCCAGTAGCGGCAGCACGAGGAAGTGCCACTCGAGGCGGTTCCACGCCTGGCGAAGCTCGCCGGTCCCCGTGAGCTGGGACATTCCGGCGTAGGCGACGACGAGCGCGAGCGCGACGATGGTCGCCCCACGCCGAAGGCTGGCCCCTTCAGGAGACGTTGCCGACGGCGCCCGCACCGGAGGCGTCGTCGCCGGCTCCGGCAGCCGCGCCTGCGCGCGATCGTCTTCCATCGTGTCGGCGACCTTAGCGTGGAAGCTGCGCGAACGCTCGCAGCGCTCCGACCGTGAATGGCGTCAATGTCACCTGTGGCGGGTGCCCGAGCCCCGCTCCGGCGAATCCGCTGACCCCGAAGCCGCTCGTCGACCTCAGCCGAAGTTCTCGAGCGTGCGAGCCCGCTGCGGGTTGCGCAGCTTGCGCAGCGCCTTGGCCTCGATCTGGCGAATGCGCTCGCGGGTGACCGCGAACTTCTGGCCGACCTCTTCGAGCGTGTAGTCGGTGCGCTCGCCGATGCCGAAGCGCATGCGCAGGATCTGCTCCTCGCGCGGAGTGAGCGTGGCCAGCACCTTGCGCGTCTGCTCCTCGAGGCTCAGCGCCACCGCGGCGTCCGACGGAGACACCGACTGGCGATCCTCGACGAAGTCGCCGAGCGAGCTCTCCTCGTCGTCGCCGATCGGCGTTTCGAGCGAAACCGGCTCCTTGACGATCTTGAGCACCTTGCGGATCTTGTCCGCCGGCATTTCCATCTGGCCGGCGATCTCGTCGGGCGTGGGCTCGCGGCCGAGCTGCTGGACGAGGTAGCGCGAAGTGCGCAGCACCTTGTTGATCGTCTCGATCATGTGGACCGGGATACGGATCGTGCGTGCCTGGTCGGCGATCGCACGACTGACCGACTGGCGAATCCACCACGTCGCGTACGTCGAGAACTTGTAGCCGCGCTGGTACTCGAACTTGTCGACCGCGCGCATCAGGCCGATGTTTCCTTCCTGGATCAGGTCGAGGAAGCCGAGCCCGCGGTTGGTGTAGCGCTTGGCGATCGAGACGACGAGGCGAAGGTTTGCCTCGATCAACGCCTTCTTGCCGAGCATCGCGCGCTCTTCGCCGCGGCGGATCACGCGCAGGAAGTGGTCGAGGTCCTCGAAGGCCATGTGCACGGCCTTCTCGATCTCCGAGATGTGCTTGCGGGAGTCGCGGATCGCCGAAGCGAGCTCCTGGGCCGCATCGACGCTCATCCTCAGGTTGCCGGCGGCCTTTCGCTTGGCGTTGGCGTTGCCGGTCGACACCTGGCGCACGACCTCGAGGATCTGCTTGGCGTCGCGCTTGGTGCGTTTTTCGGCGCGGCGGATCACGCGCTCGTAGTCGCGCGCCTTCTCGCGCGCTTCCTTGAGCTTGGCAACGATGTTGTTGACGTGCTTCTCGCCGAGGCTCATCGCAATCAGGTGCTGGGCCACCTTCTCGCGCGCACCGGCAAACTTCTCTTCCTTCGGCGTCGGCTTGCGCGGGGCTTTCTGCGTGGGCGACGGGAGCGGAGGCGAAAGGCGCGCCGGGATGTACTGCTCGTAGTTCTTGTAAAGCCGGCGAAGCGTCGCGATGTCGTGGAGGAAAGCCTTCAGGCGCTTCTCGTCGCGCTCGGGCGTCGCCCTCTCCTCGTCGCTCTCGTCTCCGAAGATGTCGCGCGGCTCGATCTCGCCGCTCTTGAGCATGTCGGCAAGGCCGAGCACGTACAGCGAGGCGATCGGCAGTCCGTAGACGCAGTCGCGCACCTCGTGCAGGCCGCTCTCGATCTCCTTGGCGATCGTGACTTCCTGCTCGCGCGACAGCAGCGGAACGCTGCCCATCTCCTGGAGGTACATGCGCACCGGATCGGTGCTGTCGGCGCTGTAGTCGCGGCCGGGTGCCGGAGTCTTGGCCTGGAGAGCGGGGGCCGGCTCGGGCTCGGGCTCCTTCTGGTCCTGCTCGTCGTCGCTGGTGTCGAGCACCCAGTCGTCGTCGTCGGAGAAGAACGTGTCGGGGTCGACCTCTTCGGAGGACTCGGCCTCGGCCTCCTCCTCTTCTGCGGCGCCCTGGAGGATCTCGACGTCGTTCTCCGTCAGGAGGTTGATGATCGTCTTGAGGTCGTCGGCCGACGAATCCTCGGGGGGAAAGAGGCGATTGATGTCGGCGTAGGTGACGTAGCCCTGCTCGCGGCCGAGCTCGATGAGCTGGACCACGGCCTTGTCGGCTGCCGTCATGTCCTTGTCTGAGGCGTGGGGGGCGTGTTTGGCGCTTGCTTTCACTGGTCCAACGGGGTGCGCCGGGCGCACGGTCTTGGGAGACCGGGCTCGGGCACCGGTCTCACAGCGGTTACGATCTCTTCGTCGGATCGAGAAAGCGGCCGGTACATTCGAACCTCCCGGACCGCGGACGAGGCGGGACCGTACGCACGCGACGTGGGGCCGTCAAGGAAAGCTCTCGGAAGGTCGCCGCCCCTGCCGTGCGGCATCTCGAAAAATTTGAGTAATTCCAATAGCTAAGGTGGAATCCATCAGGCTTGCGGAGCGTCGGCCCGACGGCAGCGACTGATGCCGTGCTCACACCCACGCGGGGGGTTTACCACCCGGCTCTTGCATTGTCACGGCAAAAAGGCGTGGGCGCCCGCCATGGCCGCGGCGCTGGTGCCGGCGCGCTGCCGGCGGCACGACGCCGCGCAGTGGGCGCGTCAGGCGCCGGCTGTCGGTGCTGCTCGTCGTCGTCGATACGCTAAGGGCCCGACCAGGTGGGGGAAACGGGGGCTCCCCGGCAGGAGGCGAACGGCGTCGCGGCAATCAGAACGCACGCACGGGCACTCGATAGCGCTGGCCGGACCAGCGGAAGTCGACTGCCTCGGGATGGATCTCGGCGATCTGAAGTCCCTCGACGTAATCGCCTTCGTGCTTGACGCTGAGAGAGCCGGTGCCGACACGCACCGAAACCATTCGCTCGGTGGGAGTATTCGTCCACGAGACGAAAAGGATGGAAACGTCCGGCGCGCCCGATGGTTTCTCGTCGACCGTCGTATCGCCGGCAGGAGCGGGAGGCGGCGCATCGGAGTTGTCGCCTCCAGCGGCACCGGGCGCTGCAGGTTGGGCGCTCGCGACGGCACCGGGCGCTGCAACCACGACGGGCGCTGAGGCCGCCGCTGCCGAAGCGGGCGCGGCCGCCCCGGCAATGACGATGCCGGGAGTCGGCGTGGCCACGGGTTTCGGCGCTGCGATTGCAGCGGCGGGCGCTACAGGCGGCTGGACGGCAACGACGCCCGCGGCCGCAGCCGGCGGAATCCTTGCGGCAGCGGCAGCGACGGTCGCTTCCGCGTTGCCGGCGGGTGCCGGCGGCCGCGCAGCGACCGGCGCGCCGCCGATCACGGCAGGAGCCTGCGCCGCAGCGACGGCGGGGCCGGTGGAAGGTGCGGCGCCTCGAGGCGACGGCAGCGTGGCCGGCGGCATGACCGGCTGCACCGGCGCCGTCGGAAGCGGCACTGCGCCGGGCGGCAATGTCGGCGGAACTCCGGGAACCGGTGCGACCGGCACGGCCGGATTGATCGACGGCGCGGGGACCACTGGCACTATGGGATTGGCGGGAGCTCCGAGAATCGCGCTCCCGCCGAGCGGAGCCGGCATTCCCGGTGCGACCGGAGCGGGCATACCCGGCGCGGCCGGAGCCGGCGGAATCGGGGACGGCGGCGGCACTCCCGGCGGCGCGGGCGACGGCGGAGGAACTCCGGCCGGCGACGGCGACGGCGGCGCGGTAGCCGCGGCCGACGGTGCGGGTGCAGCGGGGGCCGCAGCTGCGAGTTGCTCGTTTGCAGGCGCTGGCCGAGGCGAAGCGGCGAAAGGCGGCGCAGCCGTCGGTGCACCGGCCATGTCCCTGCTGTGTTTCTCGGGACCACGCCCGTGCGCTTCCTCGTCCTTGCGACCGCTTCGTGCCGCTTGTCCCGGAGCGTTATGCGGCCCGTGCGCGCCCGCTGCTGCGACTTTGTCGGGATGCTGCGCCCGGTCGGGCGATGCAGCCTTCGGCGAATCCTGCGGGGCGCTGTGGCGTGCCACCTTGTCGGTCAGCATGTCGTCCGGCTGTTCCGTCGTGCCCGTCCACATTCGCGACGCGACTGCGCCGGCTGCGATGCCTCCGACGATCACGAGCGCATAGAGGAGGCGCTTGCGATTCGGTCCACGTCCGGGACCTTGCGGCGGAGGGCCGCCGGGCAGACGTGGATCTCCCGCGGACGGCGGAATCGCGCCCGATCGCGAGGAGTCCTTGCTGACAGCGTCGAGAATGCTGCTCACGTCGTGCCCTGAACCCGCGCCGCGACGCTCGCGCGGCCGGCAGCAAGTGTAGGCCGGTCGAAGCGGGCGAGCGAGTTGTACAGGAGAACCTGGGTGATCGGTCCTGCGACTCCGTCGGCCGTCACGTGGCGCGATTCCTGGAAACGCCGCACCGCGTTTTCCGTCAGGTCGTCGTAAAGGCCGGTCTGGGTCGATGCGTCGAGCACCCCTGCAGAGCTCAGCATCGTCTGCAGCTTTTTCACGGCCGGGCCCCCGGCCCCCGGGCCGATGTCGAAGCGCAGCGACTCGGGATCCTTGAACAGAATGTGCGCCTTGCCGTTCCACGCCGCGTCGAACCCGGCAAGGCTCATCGTGACGTTGCCCGCGAGCTGCACCGCCCCGCCCGTGCGATCGATCCCCCTCAGCAGCACGTAACGGATCTCGGGAGCGCCGCCGGTCGTCATCTCGACCATCGCGGGAAGATCGAGAACCGAAAGCAATGCGTCGTTCAGCTCGACGGCGAAGTAACGGAGCCCTCGCGACTCGGCGATCGCCTGCAGGTTCAGCGACCCGCCGGCCAGATCCGCCTCGGCAACCGGTGCAGCTCCCCACATCTGCAGCAGGCGCGTGTAATCGGCCACCGCTGCGTCGAAGACGGCGCCCGTCGAGAGCGTCGCCAGCGCCGCCGCGTCCGAAGACGCCGATGCCGGGGCGACGCCAGGCGCAGGCGCGACGACTGGAGCAGAGGCGACCTGGGGCGCGACCTCGCTTGCAGGAACGGGGATAGCCGCCGCGGGTGCCGGTGCAGAGACCGAAGGCGCCGTCGCAGCAGCCGAAGGCGACAAAGCAGGAGCCGAAGGCGATGAAACAGGAGCATCGCCGTTGCGCGGCGCATCGCCACCCGGATCAGCGAGTTTCGCTGCGGGCGCAGCCGGCAAGGACGTCATCGCGGCCTTCGCCTTGCGCGGCGCCGGCCGGCTTTCGTCCACCGCGGACGACGAAAGCAGGAAGAAAGCGACCACCGCAGCTGCGGCAGCGGCCGCGAGGAACGCGCCGATGCGCCCCCAGGCCGGCCCGCGAGATGCAGCAACCTGCGGAACATAGCCGAGCTCTCGCGCCGCCGCGGACACTTCGTCGGACCCGACACGACCGCGACTGCGCGTGAACGCGACGAGCATCGAGCGATGCGCGAGGATGTTGAGAAGGCGCGGCACGCCGTCGGTGAAACGGTAGATGAGTTCGAGCGCGCGCGGCTCCACGAGGTCGGTGTGCGCGCCGGCGATGCGCAGGCGGTGGCGCACGTATTCGCAGGCTTCGTCGCGATCGAGCTTGTCGAGGTGCCAGCGCTCGGTGACGCGCTGGTTGAGCTGGCGAAGATCGTGGCGCGACAGGATGCCGTGAAGCTCGGGCTGGCCGACGAGCACCACCTGGAGGAGTTTTTCGGTTTCGGTTTCGAGGTTGGTCAACAGGCGAAGCTGCTCGAGCACCACGGGGTCCAGGTTCTGGGCCTCGTCCACGATGATCACCGTGCGGCGACCGGCCGCGCGGTTGGTCTTGAGGAACGCTGCAAGCTCCTCGATCAGCTCCTTGCGGCTGGTGCTGCGCGACGGCAGTCCGAGCTCGGCATTGATCGTCTGCAGCAGCTCGGTCGACGTCAGCACCGGGTTGACGATGTTGGCGACCGTGACGTCCTGCGCGTGCTCGGCCAGCAGCGTGCGGATCAGCGTCGTCTTGCCCGCGCCGACCTCGCCGGTGATCGCGACGAAGCCGCTGCCCTCGCGAATCCCATAGACGAGGTGCGCGAAGGCCTCGCGGTGCTTCGCGCTCATGAACAGATACCTGGGATCCGGGGTCAGCCGGAAGGGCAGGTCGCTGAGCCCGAAGAACGTCTCGTACATGAAGGACGACGAGCATCACCCGGCGCACGCTGCATTTCAAACCTTGCGGCGGCCGCGCTCTTCGCGGCGTTGGATCGCGCGCGCGACCGCGTCGCATTGCCCACGGGCCGGGCTCTGGCTACAGAGTCCCATGCCGCCGTCCCGAACGCAGATCCCGCGCGCGTTCTGGATCGTGTCGGCCGCCAATTTCCTCTCGTTCCTGAACATCGCGTTCTTCTTCCTGCTGCCCCTGTGGGTGGATGCCCACGGCGGCGGCCCCGAAAAAGCCGGTCGCATCGGCGCGCTTTCCGGTTTTGCCGGACTGGCCGCGCTGCCGCTGATCGGCTACCTGCTCGACCGCTTCGGCCGGCGGCGATTCATGATCACCGGCATCGGCGTGAGCGCGCTGTGCTCGGCGTGCTTCATGTTCGTCGACGATTTCGGGCCGGCGCTGTGGGCGCTGCGCATCGTGCAGGGCATCGCGTCCACCAGCGCATTCACCGGCGCGCAGACGCTGGCCCTGCTGTTTGCGCCGGTCGAGAGGCGCGCGGCGACGATCGGCTGGTTCGGGATCTCGACGATCCTGACCAATGCGCTCAGCCCGGCCATCGGCGAGAGCATCGTGCACCAGTGGGGCTTCCGCACGATGTTCGGCGTCGGTGCGGTGCTCGGGTCCTGCGCCTTCGTGCTTTCGTGCTTCGTGCCGCGGCCGCCGGCCTTCGTGATGCTGCCGCGAAGCGTCGAGATCGAGCCCCGCCTGGCGCGACGCGCAGTGGCAACCGCGACCGTCGCGATGATGTGTTACGGATTCGGCTTCGGCGCGACGCAGACGTTCGTGCCGCTGCTGATGAAGCAGCTCGAGATCGGGCGCGTCGGCCCTTTCTTTACCGCATGGTCACTGGCGGCGGTCTCGGTGCGGGCCGTGTTCGGCACCCTTTCCGACCGCATCGGACGCCGCGGGGTGATTCTTCCGGCGATGGCAGCGCTCACGCTGGCCGTGGCGCTGCTGTCGATCACTCGTTCGATGATGCTCATCGTCACGATCGGCGCGATCTTCGGCATGGGTCACGGCCTGCTGTACCCGACGATGAATGCATGGGTGGCCGACTGGAGCACGGCGTCGAACATCGGCCGCACCCAGAGCCTGTTCAGCGGCTCCTACAGCCTCGGCATCTCGAGCTGCGCGTTCCTGTTCGGCACCATCGTCGAGCGCTACGGCTACTCGACGATGTTCCTGGTGGCTTCTGCAATCTCCCTGGTCGGGATGCTCGTCTTCATTACGGGACCCGGCAGCCTGCCGGGAGAACCGGCCCACGAGTCGCTGGCCGACACCAGCAGCAGCACCGGCGAAATATGAAACGGAAACGCGCTCCTCATCCGACGCCGAAGAACTTCTCCGCATCGCCGCTGGTGACGACGACGCTCTCGATGTGCCCGTCGCGCAACACCTTCAGGTCGATGTCATCGCCCGGCTTGCACTTCCAGATCTCTTCGTAGAGCTGCAGCCGGCCCGTCACCGGCTCTTCGCCGACGCGCACGAGGATGTCGCCGACGGCAAGGCCCGACCGCTCGCCCGGCGCGCCGGGGATCAGCCCCGCAACCACCGTACGATCGGGCAGCGCGTAGCAGAACATCCCCACCCACGCGCGCTGCGGCCTCGTCGTGCGCCGCCCTTCGCGCAGCAGCTCCTCGGCATGCTCGTAGTAGTTCTCCGACGGGATCGCGAGAGTCGCGCGTCCGATGGCGCCGAGGTTCAGCGACACGACGCCGACGAAGCGGCCGCGCCAGTCGCACAGCGGAGCGCCGCCGAGGCCGGGGTTGATCGCGCTGAGCCACAGCGCGCGGTCGAGGTAATATTCCCAGTACGCGTCGAAGGAATCGACGGCGACGAGATAGCCACTGGCGCTGCGGCGCTCGGTCGCACCGACGCTGGAGACGAGGAAGAGGTCGTGGCCGGGCGTGACGTCGTGTGAGCTGCCGCGGCGCAGCGGCGGCGCCGTGAGCGACGTGGAGTCGACGCCGAGTACCGCAATCCCGGACGCGAAGTCCTGGGCGATCACGCGTGCCGGCATGCGCTTGCCTTCGATATCGGTGACGAGCACGCGCTGGGCTCCGAGCACGACGTAGTTGACCGTGACGATGGTGCCTTCGGTATCGACGACGGCACCGGTTCCGGCGCGAGAAGTCCCGAGCACCGCGGCAGACGGGTGCGATTGGGGGATTTCCGCAGCGACCGTCACCGTCGACGCAGCAACCTGCTGAAGCAGTCGGACATGGGCATCCACGCGAGACAGGCTAGGTCTGGCGAAGTCTCTCGTCCAGTCGCCGCCGCCGGGCGCATCGTGGGGCCGTCGTGGAACGCACAGCCGCGACGGGCGCCCGCGCGATGTGTGTTGCGATTCGCAACTGCTAGAAGGCGGCGATGCCGTACGCGTCGCGCCCTGCCTCGCCCGCTCCGGGGCACCTGGTCCGTTCGCATCGCGGCGCGCCGTTCCCGTTTTTCATCGACCGGGGGCTCGGCGACAAACCCTCGTTCGCGGGCAGCGCCCCGCGCGAACAGCTCGTGGTCGACGCAGAAGGCCGCGCGCAGATCTGGCGCGACGGGGCCTGGCATGACGCCGGCCACTATCCGATCGACCCGCTCGATGCGATCGATGCTTTCGTCGACGGCTCCCGCAGCGATCCCGTTGCCGTGCCTTCGTGGCTGGACGGCGTGACCCTCCCGCGCACCGTCGGCTATCTTTCGTACGAGCTCGGCTCCCGGTGTGATCGTGTTCAAGCACCGCCGGCGGCGGGCAAGACCCGCATCGGCACGCCGCTGGCCGTGCTGTCGGTCTACGATGACGTCGATGCCTGGGACCCGCGAAGCGGGCGCACCTGGCACGTGCGATTCGCGCACTCGTCGCCGGCGGCACCTCCGCCGGCGCTCCAGGCGCCGGTCCAATCCTGGCAGCCGACGACACGGGCTGCGTACCGTCGCGGCTTCGCGCGCATCCTTTCCGCGATCCGCGCCGGCGACATTTACCAGGCGAACCTGTCCAGGCGCGCCGTCTTCGAGTTCGATGGCGACGCGATCTCTGCGTATTGCCGCCTTCGCGACGTGCAGCCGGTGCCGTGGGGAGCCTTCCTCGGCTTCGGCGGATTCTCGCTGCTGTCGAATTCGCCCGAATGTTTCCTCGAGCGCGACGGTGACGCGATCGCGACGAGGCCGATCAAGGGCACGCGCGCGCGGCGCGGCGAGCCTGCCGCCGATGCGGCAGAAAGAGCATCGCTGGCGTCGGATCCGAAGGAAATGGCCGAGCACCTGATGATCGTCGATCTCGAGCGCAGCGACCTCGGCCGCGTCGCGACGACCGGCTCGGTGCGGGTCACGCGCTACGGCGCCGTCGAAAGCTTCGCCACCGTGCATCACATGGCGTCGGACGTCGAAGCGACGTTGCGCCACGGCATCGGCCTGGCTGCACTGCTCAGGGCGACGTTTCCCGGAGGCTCGATCACGGGCGCACCGAAGCTTCGTGCGATGGAGATCCTCGCCGAAGTGGAAGACGGCGAGCGCGGGCCCTACACCGGCGCGATCGGCTGCTTCAACGGCAGCGACCGCCTCTCGCTGTCGATCGCGATCCGCACCGCCGTCACGGCCGGCAACCAGCTTCTCTATGCCGCCGGCGGCGGAATCGTCGCCGACTCGGACGCGGAACGGGAATGGGAAGAAACCGAGATCAAGATCGGCGCTCTTCGCGCGGCACTGGCAGCCGGCGGCCGCGCAGGCCACGCGCCAGCGGCCGCGAAAGCGCTGTGACAAAGGAAGGCAGCAGCCCGTGCAATCCATGCAACCCATGCAACCCATGAAGGACATCTGCTGGCTCAACGGCGCGTTCGTCCCGACGGCTCGCGCGAAGATTTCGGCGCTCGATCGCGGGTTCCTGTTCGGCGAAGGGCTGTTCGAGACGTGGCGCACCTACGGCGGCCGCCCGTACGCGATTGCCGAGCACCTGCGGCGAATGGCGGGCAGCGCACGACGGATCGGCATTGCATTCGATCCCGACGAGCCGTGGGACAAACGCTGCGTCGAGCTTGCGCGCCGCTGCCAGATGCTGCGCAGCGACGGTGCGGTGCGCCTCACGATTACGCGCGGACACGGGCCCGTGAGCCTGGTCGCCGCGAAGACGCAAGAGCCGACGACGCTGATGATGTTCCGGCCGCTGGAGCCCACTCTCGCGCAGGCGCGCAGCCGCGGCGTCGCCATCCATCTCGTCAGCGTCGGATCCGGCGTTTCCGAGCGCTGGCGGCAAGTAAAATCGCTGAATTACCTTCCGGCAGTGCTGGCTCGTATCGAGGCCAGGAAACACCGCTGCTTCGAAGCCGTCTATCACACGGGCGAGCGCTCGGATCCGCGAAGCACCGTCCTCGAAGGCACGACGAGCAACGTGTTCGCCGTTCGCCGCGGTACGGTCTTCACGGCGCCAATTTCGGCGGGGCTGCTGCCTGGCGTCACCCGCGCGAAAACGCTCCGGCTGGCGCGCCGGGTCGCCCAGGTGCGCGAGGAGCGCTTCACGGTTGCCGATCTTCTCGCGGCGGACGAAGTGTTCCTCACGGCATCGTCGATCGAGGTCGTGCCGGTCGTGCGCGCCGGCGGCCGGCGCATCGGAAACGGCAAACCCGGTCCCGTCGCGATCGAAATGCAGCGACTGTACCGCCGCGAAGTCGCTCGCCGCCTCGGCATCGAGGTCGAAGAGCTGGACGGGCCCTAGGCCTGCTGCCGAGAGACTTGCAGCAACCTCTGCGAGCTTGTCCGGATCACGGAAGGTCGAACACGAACATCGATCCTACTCGCGCCACCGGCTTGTAGCCCTGCAGCCATTCGTAGGTGTGGGACGGCACCCAGCGCATGTGCCCACCGAGGTACCAGAAGTACGGTCGTCCCATCAGGAACGTCGCCGAGACGACGGCCTTGCCGTGCGAGACACCGCGCTCGAGAGGCGTGAACTTGATTCCATAGACTGCAGGGTGCACGCGCCCGAAATAGGCGAGCGCGATCGAGTCGATGCTGTTCGCGTCCATGTACTCGCGAAGGCGAATGAGGTCCTGTCCCCAGTCGATGTTCGAGTCGATCAGTACGCGGTGCCCGCGCTCGGGACCTCCGGCCGCTTCGTTGAAGTACTGCAGGTAGCGCGGCGCGACCGCGAAAGTGCCCGCTGCATTCCATAGCAGAAGAGCGACCGCAGCCACGGGCGCCGCCGCGCGGCGGGCAATCGCGGCCGGCGAGGCGCCGCCGCTCGCGCGCGCGGAAACGGCCGCGACGAGCGTGGGAAATCCGCGGAGCGCATCCGCGATCCACGGGGAGATGCCGATGGTCAGCAGCGGATAGGCCGGCAGCACGTGACGCTCGCCGATGTCGAGGGAGTTGAACACCGAATTCGCGGCGAACAGCAGCACGACGGGAACGAACACGGCGTAGTCGCGGCGCCCGCGGCTGCGGCCGGCGACCCACGCAAGAATCGAAAAGACGGACGCAAGCAGCACCGGCAGCGGGCACTTGGCCGCAAAGGCAGCCAGGTGGTAGTACCACCAGCCGTCGGCCGACAGCTCCCCGTTCAGAAAGTACGACGCTTCGTGGCCCTTGCCGACTTCGAGCACCATGTCGATGCCGTTGAGGAAAGGGCGCGGCAGCGGAAGACGCAGCCACGGCGCAGCCTGCGCGAGGTGCGCGAGCTTTCCGTCGGGTGCCAGCGTGCAATCGCGAAGCAGCCCGAACGTTCCGTCGAACGCGTAGCCGGCGTTGATCACGACGACGGACGCGACGCCGGCGGCGGCCAGCATCGCGAGCCAGCGCAGCAGCGGCGGCGAGTCGCGCCGGTCGGCGACGATGCGGATCGCCAGTGTCACGAGGATCATGACCGCCAGCACCGAGCCCGACAGCTTGAGCAGGTTGGTCACGCCGACGGCGACGCCGAGGATCACGGCTCTTCGCATCGTCGGCGCCTCGAGGAACTTCCAGTTCGCCAGCAGTGCGAGCAGGAAGCCGAGAGTGCCGGCCATGTCGAGAGTCACCAGGTGCCCGTGCGCGAGCAGCGAAGGAGACAGCGCGAACAGCGCCGTCGCAGCGACCGCCGCGCCTTCGCCGTAGAGCTCGAACGCCCAGCGCGCCGTCAGCGCCGCAGCCAGCAGCGAGAGCAGGATGATCACCGTGCGCGCTTCGACGTAGAAGGCCTGGTAGCGCTCCGCGTTGGCCTGCATGAAGTAGGCGCCGAGTCCCCAGACGACCGCATCGGGCGGCGGAGAGAACACCGGCCGGTCGACGAGCAGCGGCAGCGCCGCGAGCATGCGCGGGACGTGGGAGTTGATCGGGTCCTGCGTGAGGTCGCCCGTCGTCAGCGCATGAAGCCCGAGCGGAAGGTGGACGTACTCGTCGATCGTCACCGAATCGCGCCGGGCCGCCACCGAAGCCTGGACAGCGAAGAGCGCGCCGAGCAGCACGCATGCAAGGAGCGCACGCCGCGACATGCTGCGGCGCGGCGGCGCATCGCCATCGGCGCGGGCGCGAACGTCCGCACGCGCCCTATCGGTGCTGTCGGCGGCGCGCGAAGGCGCTGCGCCCCGCGACCGCTTTTTCTCAGTGCGTGGCGGCATCGAGGCGCTTCAGCATCTCGCGCGTCCCGTCGCCCTCTTCGCCGGAGGGCTCGAGGGCCAGCGCTTTCTCCAGTTGCTGGCGGGACTGTGCGAAGTTGTGCGACGCCGCAAGGTAGGCGGCCGAGCGCTGCAGCGGTTCGATCTGGAACTCTCCCGGCAGGCCGGTGGCAAGGCCGGCCTCGTACCAAGGCTGCGAGTCGCTGCCTGCTCCGAGCACTTCGAGGATGCGCGCGTACGACAGTTGGCCGGTGTAGCGCTCGATGTGCCACTGCCAGGGCCAGGTGCGATCACCGCCCTGCAGGATCTGCTCCGTCCGCTTCTTCCAGATGTCCTGGAAAGCCCCGCGTGCGCTGGCGATCAGCGCATCGTTGGCACCACCCGTGCGCACGAACAGCACGACGGTCTCGTCGAAATACACGAGGCGCCACTCCGGCGACGACATCAGCATGTGGATGAAAGGATGGCGGTTCGACCAGCGGTGGAACACCATGACGCTCTGGATGCCGCGCGCGTCGACGTCCTTCTTCCACGACGCGAAGTTGCTCATGCCGGTGAGATAGGCCGAGAAGAACGGCGTATCGTATACTTCGAGGCGTCCGTCGACGTAGACACCCTTGCCCGTCGGATCGTCCCACGTCAGGTAGCCGCCTGCCGTCATGTCGTTGTACAGCGGTCCCGGCAGCATCTGGTCGCGGAAAAACTGCACCGCACGGGCCTGGAAGTTCACGTCGAGGATTCCGAGGCCGAACTCGTGGGTCTCTCCCGAGATCGCATACCACCGGTTGGTGACGACCGCCCAGCAGACGACGGACATGCCGATGGCAACGAGGACGGACGAGACGCGTACGGCGAGCCCGTTGGGCCGGGTCCACGGCGACGGCAGCCGGCGCAGCACGATCCCGAGGCAGGCGGCGACGAAGGGCACTGCACCGATGGCGAAGACGCCGACGTTGCGACGCGCGAGCAGCGACAGGTACCCGAGCACGAGCGCGAACGTCAGCACCCCGACGTCGAAGCCCTCGCGCTCTTCCGTTTTCGACGACAAGGCCCGCAGCAGCCCTGCCACCACGGCCAGGCCCGCCGCCGTAAAGACGAAAACCTGGTAGGAGCCGATCGCGAAGGTCGGGAAGTAGCCGGAAAACGGCGGACGGAATTCTCCGATCACCCCGTACACCGGGCTCGTGCCGTTGATGCGCGACATGAGCTGGATGGGAAACGTCAGCGCGCGCAGGAAATACGGATTGAGCAGAGTGCCCGCGATCGCGGCCGATCCCCAGATGAAAAGCTCGCGCCGCGACTGGTCGCTCCAACCGCTGTCGCGGCGCCACGTGGCCGGCATGACCGGCAGCATCGCCGCGACGGCTCCGCCGATTGCGCACAAGATCGCGCCGACGCCGAGGATGAACAGCGAATGCAGGTTCGCCCAGAGCACCATCAGCGGCACGAGCAGGCGCAGGCGCCGCGGCTCGTCGCGCCCTTCGACGAGCAGGAGCTGGATGGCCGCGAGCAGCGGAAACGACACCATTTCCGGACGGATGAGGAAGCGCTCGTTGACCGTCATGCCGAGCCAGCAGACGAGAAGCCCGGTCGCGACGGGGCCGACATGGCGGATGAGGTTGCGCGCGACGATCGCGAACGTCACGACGAAAGCTGCCAGCGACAGCAGGACGAGACCGCTGGCCCCGCCGATGTTCCACGCGACGTAGAGGAACAGGTCGTAGAGCCACTGCAGGTTGACCCACTCGTTGTTCGGCTCGGTGAACGACAGCACGTCGGTGTGGGGAATCGCGTGGTGCAGCGCGATCCAGCGACCGGAGGCCAGGTGCCACCACGTGTCGAAGTCGTCGAGGCGCCGAAACGCGAACAGCGCGACGACGATGAGGCCGAGAACGGGCATCACCCGCTGCAGGGCGCCGAAAAATCCGCGATCGGCCACTGGAGCAACGGCGGGCGGCGTCGGCGCCGCAGTTGTGCCCTGGCCGGACGCGACAGTACCAGCGCCGCGCTCTTCGCGCGGGCCGCCGCGACGGCGCCCGGACTTCGACTCTGGACGACGGTCGCTCCTCACGAAGCCTGCCGCGCAGCGCCCCAGCCGGCCGCTGCCGCCCGTGCCCACGAGTCCGCCGCCATCAGATCCTGGAGAGTGTCGCTGCGGCGCGCCGGAAAAGAGTCCATTGCCGCTGCGACGATTGCCGCGATGTCCGGAAACGAAATGTCGCCGGCGAGGAAACGCGCGACCGCGATTTCGTTGGCGGCATTGAGGACAGCCGGCATTGCACCGCCCGCCGCCAGCGCTCGATACGCCAGCGCGAGACACGGAAAACGCTCGAGGTCCGGTGCCGCGAACGTCAGCGTACCGGCGCGCGCAAGGTCGAGGCGAGGCAGGTGGCCGAGCTCGAGCACGTCGGGCCACGCCAGCGCGTAGCCGATCGGAATCGTCATGTCGGGAAGCGCGAGCACCGCGATCACCGATTCGTCGTGGTAGCGCACCAGTGCGTGCACGATGCTTTGCGGATGCACGAGCACTTCGATGTCGGCGGGATCGACGTCGAACAGCCAGCGCGCTTCGATCACCTCGAGCCCCTTGTTCATCAGGCTCGCCGAATCGATCGTGATCTTGTCGCCCATGTTCCAGGTCGGATGGCGAAGTGCTTCGGCGCGCGTCACGGTGCGAAGCTGCTCGGGCGTGTGCTCACGAAACGGGCCGCCCGAAGCGGTCAGCACGATCTTGCGCACGTGGCTGCGCTCGCGCCCGGCCAGGGCCTGGAATACCGCGTTGTGCTCGCTGTCGACCGGCAGCAGCCGGCTGCCGGCTGCGCGCGCGCGCCGCTGCACGAGCTCGCCGGCAACGACCATCACTTCCTTGTTCGCCAGCGCGACGTCGATGCCGCGGTCGATTGCCGCAAGGGTTGGCGCCAGGCCTGCCGCTCCGACCAGTGCCGAGACGACGACCGAGGTGCCCGGTGCACACGCGACATCGACGAGACCGTCGTCGCCGCTGACGACGCGCGGCGCAGCGCCGCCCATCTCGCTGCGCAGCGCCGCCTCCAGCTCGGAGGCATCCGCGGACGCCGAAACGGCGACGATGTCGGGCCTGGTCTCGAGCGCCTGCTGCTTGAGCTCGCGAACCCGGCGCCCGGCCGCCAGCGCCGTCACGCGGAAACGGTCGGGAAAGCGCCGGAGCAGTGCGATGGTCTGGGTGCCGATCGATCCGGTGGAACCGAGGATCG
Source organism: Candidatus Binatia bacterium (assembly GCA_036493895.1). Classification (NCBI taxonomy): domain Bacteria; phylum Candidatus Binatota; class Binatia (SeqCode); species Binatia bacterium. Next base: position 48,884 of record DASXOZ010000079.1, read on the forward strand.
AGACTCCCTTGCGGGCAGGTGAAGCCACGACGGGCTCTTAGGTTGCCGGTGCATGGCTGTCAAAGCACGGCCCGCGGCGCGCACATCGCGGGCCGTGCTGCAGGCACCGCAGCAATGTTGACTCCCTGACTGCGCGTCCCTACCGTTCGCCGGCTTTGCGCGCGCGACGGCCATTTCCGGGACGAACGGCGCATCGTCCGGGACGGGCGATGGCGGCGCTCGCGATTGCGGCCGTCGTCCTCGCGACGACATGCTTTCGTGCCTGGCCGGTGTCGGCGCAGGAGCCTGCTGCGACACCACAGGCGCCCGACTCGACTGACGGAACGGTGATACCTGCGACGTCGGCGCCGCCTCCGACGCCCTCGACGCCCTCGACGCCTGCGCCGCCTGAGTTGCCGCCGGTCGTCGTCAGTGGCGAGCAGCCGCACGACAACGCTCTCGTCGAGCGCAGCTTCCAGGCTCCGGACGATCTGTCGGGATTCGGCGAATCGATCGACACCGGCCCGGCGTGGCGCAGCTTCCAGTCGATGGCCGAGATCCTCGGCGAAAGCGTCGGAGCCCAGGTGCGCCGCGAAGGAGGCCGCGACGATTTCGCGACGCTGTCGATCCGCGGCGCGCCGCCCGGGCAGGTGCGGATCCTGCTCGACGGGATTTCGCTCGGACAGGCGTCGACCGGCATCGTCAACCTCGCGGACCTGCCGATCGATACCGTCGAACGCATCGACATCTATCGAGGCTTCGCACCGGTGGCCCTCTCGCCGCAATCGGCAGCCGGGGTCGTCAACGTCGTGACTCGCGACCCGAAGAATCCGGTGGCGACGTTCGCGGCGGGAGGCGGTTCTTTCGGATCGGGCAAGCTCAATGCCGGCGGTGCGGGACCGGTCGCCGGCGGTGCGGGATCCGCGTTCGCATCGTGGCACCGTACCAACGGCGATTTCGATTTCGTCGACGACAACGGGTCGCTGCACAATCCCGACGACGACAGCACGCACAAGCGCCGCAACAACCAGAGCGATACCGCCGAGTCTCTTTTGCGCTGGCACCGCGACATCACGGACTGGGCCGATCTCCAGCTTCGCGACCTCTTCTTCTGGAAAAACGAAGGAGTGCCCGGGCTCGGGCGATTCCACCTCTTTCATCCGAAGGCGGAGCTGGAGACGACTCGCGAGATCGCGGTGGCAGCCCTGCGTGGCCCGGTTCAGCCGTGGAGCATCGAGCAGAACGTCAGCTGGAAGCGGCAACGGTTGCGCAACGACGAAGTGGGCAGCGCAATCTTCGACAACACCGCAGAGACCACGGCGACGACGACGGCCGCGCGCTGGAGCCACGGCGTCGGCAAGTCCAACTGGCTCTCGCTCAGCAGCGACTACACGTGGGAAGGTTTCGACCAGCAGGCCGACGACGGCGTTCTGAGCGACGAGAACGCGCATCGCTCCACGCTGGCGCTGGCAGGTGGCGACGACTGGACGCTCCATCCGCTGCCGGTGACGCTCAGCTTCCAGCTTCGCGAGCAGCTGCTGTGGAACGATGCCCATTCCGTACGCGCCGACAGCAGCGACAGCGAAAATCACACCGACCCGCGCTTCGGCCTTCGCTGGCAGGCGGCCGACGACCTGGTGATCAAGAGCAACGTCGCATCGTACTTCCGGCCGCCCACATTCGACGAGCTCTACGGTGTGAACGGGTTCACGGAGCCCAATCCCGGATTGCAACCGGAGACCGGCATCACCTGGGATGCCGGCTTCGAATGGAACGGCCAGAGTCCGCGCTGGGGCCGGCTTGCCGTCGGGTACGCGTATTTCGGAAGCAGGATCGACGACGGGATCATCGTGATGATGACGTTCTCGCGCCAGGCCCAGGCGCAGAACGTGTCGCGTGCGTCGATTCACGGGCACGAAGCCCGCGTCGAGTGGCAGGGTCCGGCGGGGTTCGCATTGTCTGCCAACTACACGTTCCAGAAAGCGATCAACCAATCCGACCCCACTCTCGGCGAGGGCCACGATCTGGCAAGCCTGCCTCCGCACGAAGTCTATTCCCGCCTGAGCTGGACCCATGGCCTGTTCGTGATCGCGTACTCCATCGACGTGGCCAGTGCCCACTACAACGATCTCGAGAACCAGAACGGGAAGATCCCGACACGCACGGTGCACGACGTGACGCTCGTCTACGGACCGTTCTGGAAGGGACTGCGCATGACGCTCCAGTGCGACAATCTCGCCAACTCCCTTGTGCCGGACGAAGTCGGGTTTCCTCTTCCGGGAAGATCGTTCTTCGCGACGCTGAGTTGGTCGACGCAGCCAGAGGGCAGCGATGCGCGCTGAGACGATCTGCGTCTCCGTGCAACTCGAAGCCGCGATTGACAACTAGCGAGCCGGGCCCTACGGTCCGACGCGCGAGCCGAAACGCAGCGATTCCGCTCCGTGTCGGGAACGAGGTGAAACTCCTCGACTGCCCCGCAACTGTGAAGGGGGACGACCGTCGCAACGAAGCCACTGGGCGAATGCCTGGGAAGGCGCGACGAATCGGACGATCCCAAAGTCAGGATATCGACGCGGCTCGCTTTGGTTGAACTTTCCGACGGGGAAGGAGCGACCGGGAATCGAGTCGTGGCTCTTCGCGACGATTTCGATCCCGAACCTCCTGCATCTTTCGGATGGCGAATCGTGAAACCCCGGCGCGGGCCGGTAGGAGAACGACGATGCGCATCATTCTGGTCGCGGCTGCGGCCGCGACGTTCCTTTCCGGGGCGGCAGCCATCGTGCGAACGAAGTGCCGGGCGGCGGCCGTCGTTGCGATCCTCCTCGCCGCGCATGCGCCGTGCGCGTTCGCCGCGCTTTGCGGCGACACCAGCGGCGACGGCTACTTCACCGCCACCGATGCGCTGAAGACGCTGCAACTCGCTGTCGCCGGTGCTTACGACCGCCGCGGCGACGTGTTTCCCGTGACCGGCAGCGGAGCCGGAGACGGCAAGCTCGGGGCCACGGACGCGCTCGTGACGCTGAAGGCTGCCGTTGCCGGCACGATTCCGCCGTGCCACGGCGCCGATGCGCACCGCGCCGTCGTGACCACGGCGGCGGCGGACTTCAGCTCGGCGGGGCTGGCAGTGATGGACGTTGCGTCGCGGTCGTTCACGTTTCGCGCGGGCGCCCTCGAAACCGATTCGGTGATCCGCGCCCCGCAAGGCATTCCGGTGGTCGTCAACCGCAACGGATACGACACGCTGCAGTACCTCGACGTCGACGACCCGCTGCTTCCCAACGAGAAGGAATGCAGCGTCTCGGGCGGTTTCGACTCGAACACGCAGGACGTGGCGTTCGTGTCGACGCAGAAAGGTTACGTCACCGCATACGCGGGCTCGAGCCTCTTGACCATCGATCCTTCCGTGTTGTTCGACACGTCGTCCGATCCGGCCTGCAACGGCATCGTCACGGGCCAGATTTATCTCGGCGACTACGGGACCAACCACGTGCCGCAGATGGACGAGATGGCGCTGGTCGGGAGCGACTTGTTCGTATCGCTGCAGCTCCTCGACAATCTTCAGCCCGACGTGAACGGCCTTCTCGTCGTGATCGACACGACGACGGACACCGTCAAGACCACGATCCCTTTGTCGTTCGAGAACCCGTTCGCGATGACGAAGGGGCTGCCGTACGACGAGTTCCAGAAGCTGCTCTTCACCGGCGGCCCCGGCAAGATCGTACCGACCCATCAAGGCGAGGATGTGCTGCACGACGGCGGTATCGAGGCCATCGATCCGGCGACGTTCACGTCACGGGGATTGGTGCTGTCCGGCGCCGATCTCGGCGCCAACATCTTCGACTTCGTCATCGTCGGCAGCAGCCGCGCGTTCGCGATCATCGCCGACGACAAGTCGAACTCCGTCGTCGACATCGACTTGTCGACTCGCACGGTGCGGCGCACGGTGCTCTCGAGCACCGCGGTGATCTCCGACATCGAGATGACCGAAACGGGTGAGGTGTGGGTCGCTTACCGCGGCAAGAAGGACGATCCGGCCGGAGTGCGGATCTTCCGCGCAGGCAACGACCGCCAGAGCGAAGACGCCGAGCTGACCGCCAAACCGATCGCCCTCGGCCAGGCCCCATTCACGCTAGCCTTCGTGCAATAGCGCGGGGAGTAGCCCTGGGGTCAGGCGCCAGAGGAATGGTGCCTGACCCCATTCCTCTAGTGCCTGACCCCATTCCCCTGGTGCCTGACCCCATTACACCCATTGCATGAGTGGCAAGCGCGGGCGGGGCGCGGTATCGCGCCGCGGTGTTCGCGGTGCGGGACGACAGACCGTGGGCGGCGATCCTGCCGTGGCTCGTCGTGCTGTTCGCGCTCGTTGCGTGGCTCGGGCGCGTCGACTTGCTGACTCCCGACGAAGCCCGTCATGCCGAGATCGCCCGCGAGATGTTCCTCGAGGGCCACTGGCTGACCCCCCGCATCTACGGCGAGGGCTACTACGACAAGCCGGCCCTCTTCTACTGGCTGACCGGAGCGTCGATCTGGGCCTTCGGCACCACCGCGTGGGCAGCAAGGCTTCCGTCGGTGCTCGGCGCGCTGTTTTCGGTCGGCATGACGTCGTGGTGGGTGCGAAGAGCCTGGGGAAGCGGCGCCGCGCACTGGGTCGTCCTTCTGCTCGGTACGACGCTCTTCTTCGTCGCCGTCGGTCGCTACGTCGTCATCGACATGCTGCTGACGGCCGCGATGACCGGCGCGCTGTGCTGGCTCGGCGTCGTCCTTGCCGATCCCCCGTCGCGGCGCCGCCCCATGTGGCCGATGTACGCCTGCACGGCCGTCGGGGTACTCGCCAAGGGACCCGTAGCGCTCGTCATCGTCGGCGGAGTCGCCGTCGTCGCTGCCGTCTTCGAGCGGCGACCGACGCTGCTGCTGCGCCTGCACCCGGTGCGCGGCCTGCTGCTCATGGCTGCGCTTGCCGGCCCGTGGTACGCGGCTGCGTACGCGATCGATCCCGCGTACATCCGCACCTTCCTCTGGGAGCACAACTTCGCGCGCTACGCCGTGCCGGGCGCGCTCGCCCACCAGGAGCCGTGGTACTTCTACCTTCTCGCGATGCCGATCGTGATGCTGCCGTGGAGCATCCTCGTGCCGACGGCTGTCGCCGCAGCGTGGAAGAACCCTTCGGCCGGCGTTCGCCACGCACTGGCGTGGGCGACCGTCATCATCGGTTTCTTCAGCTTCTCGCAGACCAAGGTTCCCACCTACGTGCTCGGGGCATTCCCGCCGCTGCTCGCCCTCGTCGCCGTCTATATCGACGATCGCCTGACGCGACGCGTCGAACTGCCTCGCGCGATGGAATTCGCCGCCGTCGGCTGGACTTTCGTCGCCGCCGCCGTGGCCGTCGGCGGCGCCATGTGGGTGATCATCGCAAGACCGTCGGACTGGCACCATACGCCGTTGGCGGCGGCGGCCGTCGCCGTCGCGGTATGGACGTACCGCCATGCCCACGACGACCAGTCCGTTCCTTCGGCGATGGTGCTGTCGTCGCTGGCGCTGATCGCAATGGTCTACGGCAGCGCCGCCGACGCGGTAAATGCGCGCGAAAGCCAGAAAGGAGCGGCCGAAATCATCAAGGTCCTGCTTCCGCCGCATGCGGCGCTGACGAGCTACAGGGTCGCGCCGCACGCGATGGCGTTCTACGCAGGAAGATACGTCCGGCGTGCCGACGATCCGGAGTCGGCCGTGCCGGAGCTCGTCGCAGGCGACGACGCAGCGCTGCTCACGAGGGCGAAATTTCTACCGGAGCTCGGACTGGAGCCGATGCCGTCGTGGATGAGCGTGGCCTGGGGGTCGGCCGACGGACAGGTGCTCGTCGTCGGCGGAAGCCTCGCCGAACGTTTCGCAGAGGGCGGCGACTGGCGGAGAAGGGAGGGAGTCGAACCCTCCATCGGCCGTTGAGACCGATATCACGGTTTTGAAGACCGGCCGGGCCACCGGACCCGATCCCTCTCCGACTGAGCCGGCGGCGCCTGTGCACAGCGCCCTCGCACACGTGGATCCCATTCACCAACGAACGCCGCCATGCGCAAGTCGGCGGATTGGCGTCCTTTCGTACGGGTTGCCCAACCTTGGTCCGGATGTTCTAATGCCTTCACTTCCGATTGTTGTGGATCGCCGAGGAGAGGGTCTGAGGCGGTTCCGGACCAGAAAGAGAGGGGTTTTGGGAATGAAAAGGCTATCGACCTTCCTGAAGGTAGCAGTCTGTCTGGCGATCCTGGCGCCGACACCGGCTCACGCCATCTACCGCGACGCGAACGTCGACTTCGGCGGAAGCCTGCGTACGACCAACATCTTCCGCACTCCGGACATCGACAAGTGGTACTTCATCATGCAGCGCAACACGCTGAAGCTGCGCCTGGAGTACAAGTGGCTGCAGCGCGGCAAGGCGTTCAACTCGTGGAACATGCCGTTCATCGAGCGCTCCGACCTGTTCGTCCTGTACCGCGGCGTCTACGACTCGGTCTACGACTACACGCCCGGCATGTCCGACCGCAAGGACATCTCCGGTGATCCGATTCCGGCGCAGTTCGCCAGCCTCGATTCGATTCCCAAGCACACGCGCGACGAGTTGAAGTTCAACAACCTCATCCGCGAGGCGTACGCCGACGTGTACTTCAAGAGCATCCCGCTGACGATGCGCATCGGTAAGCAGCAGGTGGTCTGGGGAGAGAGCGACGGCTTCCGCATGCTCGACCGCGCGAACACGCTCGACCTTTCGTGGCACTTCTTCCAGGAACTGCCGCCGCCGGGCTACGGCTTCGACGAATTGCGCCAGCCGTTCTTCATGGTGAAGGGCCTGTGGGACTTGAAGCAGGTCGGACCGCTTTCGCAGACCTTCCTCGAGGCGTACTGGAATCCGGGCTTCGACTGGAATCCCGGCAAGATCGCGTTCCTGCCGCGTCCGTGGGGCGCGCGCCTTCTCGATCCCCTGAGCAACGCCGAGGGAACCGGCGTGTTCCAGTCGTCGTTCTGCATCAACGCGTCGGACTCGACCTGCGACTCGCTGCTGAACGGCACCAAGCTGTTCAACCAGGGCAACTACAAGAAGAACCCGGCCGAAAACTCGCAGTTCGGCGTTCGCTTCCACTTCCTGGCGGGCTCCACCGAATGGACCGTCAACTACCTTTACCAGAGGTTCGCGCCCGACGGCTCGCCGACGGCGATCGTGCGCGGCATCCCCGAAGACAAGAACGTCTTCGTGCCCGAGCTCGGAACGTCGATCAGCTCGACCGACTTCTGCAACGGCGTTTCGTTCAACGGTAACGACCCGAACATTGCCGCGCAGATCCCGTGGGCGAAGAACCAGTTCTGCGCCGAGTACTTCGCGCCGTACATCCACACGGTCGGACTGTCGTTCAACTGGTTCGAAGGCGAGTGGACGCAGACGGTGTGGCGCGTCGAGACGATCGTCGACTTCGATCTTCCGTTCTACGACGGCGACAAGCAGAACGCGCTGTTCGGCCGCGCGCCCAACGGCCCCATCCTCCTGCCCGGCATCACCAAGCGGAACATGTGGAAGGGCATGCTCGCGTTCGACCGCCCGACGTGGATCCGCTGGCTCAACAAGAAGACGACGTTCTTCCTGTCCGGCCAGCTGTTCTGGCACTACATCATCGACATGAAGAGCCGTCGTTGCGCGATCAACGACATTCCCGAGTACTGCTTCGCAGGCGGGGCGGGATGCAGCGGCGTGGCCGACGGTGCGAAGAATCCGAACTTCATCGGGTACACCGCGAGTCCCACCGAGAACTGCGGTGACGACAACAACTTCCTGTTGCCGGGCGAGCAGACCGGCTTCATCGGACCACTCGATCTTCCGAAGCTGGATGCACCGGCCGGCAAGGGCCGCGACACGATCCACCAGTGGGAAGTGCTGATGACGTTCGCCGCCCTCGGCTTCTACCGCGGCGGCACCCTGGTCCCGGCACTGATCTACCTGATGGACCCCGTCAACAGCTATTCGCAGGAGCTGGCGCTCGGCTTCGACTGGTTCTACACGCCCGACCTCGCGCTCAACCTGACGACGAGGCTGATCTGGGTGGGCGCCCCGTGGAACCCGTACGACGGGCACAAGAACGCCAACGACGTGGACAACGGACAGATCTTCGATCCGTGGTTCCTCGGTGGCGGCAGCAGGGGCCGCTCCGAGACCAGCGTCCAGTTCACCTGGCAATTCTGACGCCGCGCACCGCCGGCCCGGCGCCGGCGGTGCGGATCGAAAAAAAAGGGCGGTCGCTTCACGGCGACCGCCCTTTTTTTCTTCCTTCTCGCGAGGCCGGCTACTTTTTCTTGGCGGCGTCGCCCGGGGCCGAGTCGTCGATCTTGCAGCAGACCGCCATCGCGCGGGTGCGCGCCTTGACCGGGCAGTCGGTGCCGCCGGTCTGCATGCACGTGAAGAACGCCTCCTCGTTGGTGCCGCCGTGCTCGACCACCGGCTGGATGATCCCCATCGCCGATGTCTGGCAACTCCCGTCGTCTTCGGGACGTACTTCGGGGTAGCAGGAGCCGCCGGTCAACATTTCGCCGGGGGGGCATTTGACCCGCGAGCCCTGGGCGGTGTTGCGACCCTCGCCGGTCACGGTGTCGGAGACGACCTTGTGGCATACCAGGCTGGCTGCCAAGGCTGGCGGGGCGGCGATAAACAGGGATCCGGCAGCGAGCAGGGCTGCGGCGGACCCGACAAGGGGCTTCGTCTTGCGTTGCACTTTCGTCCTCCAGATTCCGGTCTTACGCAGGCCGACCGGTTGATGGAGGCGGATTGTCGGCAAAACCCGTGCAGCGTCAATCCGATGGGTTACACCCGCCATGGTGATGGCGCTGACTGGGTTCCGCCCTTGACTCGACATGACCGCCGCCGTTAGGGTACCCGCCGACTCGGGGCCGTTTCCGCACCACGGGGAGCAAAAAAACCGGCCTTTCCGAACGGCCCCCAGCAGAGGAGGAGGACATGCAATCTACCATTATCAGGAGGAGCGGTGCGTTGGCCGCCGTCGTCGCGGTCTGCCTGGCCGCGGCCCCTGCCTTCGCAGCGGCGCTTCCGGACTCGGCGCTCACGTGCCGCAAGACGATCGCCAAGAACTACCAGAGCCTCGTCAACACTGCGGTCAAATCGATCACATCGTGCCACAAGGCCCGCGACAAGGGTGACGCGACCCTGACCGGCACCGACTGCAATGACATCACTGCGGCCGACGCGGCCACGGGCGGAAAGTACGCCTCAGCAGTTACCAAGTTCACGACCAACGTCACTACGGCATGCGCGAGCGAGAACGAGCTGCTGAACTCGTCGTGGTACTACAATACCTGTCCCGCGCCGTGCACCGGGGCCATTCCCGATCCCATGACCACGATGAACCAGGTGCGCGACTGCCTGTCGTGCATGGCCGGGGCGATCGTCGGGGCGGCAGCCGAGACGACACTCGGCAGCCCGAGCCAGGCGACGATCAGCGCAAGCAGCGTCGACCAGAAGTGCCACGGCGCCATCACCAAGGGGTGGGGCAAGTTCGTCAAGACCGCGCTCAAGATCGAAACCGGCTGCCAGGCCGATGAAGACGCGCTGGGAAGCTACATTCCGTCGGTCTGCACCGACTCCGATCCGAAGGGAAAGTCTGCCGGCGCTGCGCAGAAGGCGAAAGACGGCATCACGGCCGCGTGCACTCCGGTGTCGAGCCTCGCCGACATGGACGGCTGTGCGACCGACACGGTGGCCAACTTCAACACGTGCACGCAGACCGCGTGGCAGGATGCCGATAACGACGCATACAGGTCGATCTTCACGCTCGATTCGGACAAGTGCCCGAAGGTGATCCGCACGACGATCTTCGCCGGATGCAGCGCCAAGGGCGACGGCTACTCGGGTACCTGCAGCAGCGGGAACACCGGGAATTCCTGCAATACCAACGGCGATTGCGGTACGGGCGGCACCTGCCAGCAGCTGTGCTCGATCGGCAAGAAGACCACGACCCAGCTTTCGGTGGGATGGACCGGCCTCGGCCACAACATCGACGTCACCGACCAGTACACGCTGGCCGGCAGTGTCACGTGTCCGGGCTCGACGGCCGGAAGCTGCGGAACCTGCAACATCACCGGCATCAGCAACGACAGTCCCCAGTACTACGCGTTCACGCGCTGCCAGGACGCGCCGTGGACGGCGTGCACGATGCCCTTCCTGGCTGACCCTGCCTGCGGCGGCGGCCCGTGCGCGTACTTCCTCGGACCACCGCTGGCGGTTTCGGCCGGCGGTACGCCTACCTGCACGTTGAATATCGTCACCCAGGACGTCACCGGCACCGTCTCACCCGACGCCGGCGAGAGTCTATTTCACGTCCATCTGAGCTCGCAGGTCCACACGGGCGCCAACCAGAGCCGGCCCTGCCCGATCTGCCGCGACGACCTCGTCGCCGAAGACGGCCACGCAGACGGCACGTGCCTCGGCGGCCCGCGCGAAGGCTTGCCCTGCGACGTGCAGGGCTTCGACCTGAGCTGGGCCTTCCAGGCCAATCACCAGGTCAGCGGCCAGAGCCTCGACTGCCCGCCGAGTGTCGGGTCCAACATCAGCGGCACGGGGTTGCGCATCGATCTGCCATTGTCCACGGGGGCGGCCTCGCTTACCGCGCAGGACGCTTGCGATCCCGAGGGCGGGCACCCCGAGCTCAAGTGCACCTGCGGCGTCTGCACGGGCAACCAGACGCTCTCCTGCAACACGGACGATGAGTGCGACCTCGCCGACGACGGGATGCTGAACAACACGTCGTCGTGCACGCAGGGTGTGGGCGAGCCGCGCCTGCCGAACAAGTGCAGCGATCTTACGTGCGTCGGCGACCCGATGACGGAAGACCGCGGCCTCTGCGCCAATGCTCCCGACGTCGACACCTTCTGCGACACGCTGTTCTCGGCGAACGGGCACGGCGCGCTCAGTTGCCAGTCGAACACCGACTGCAATGCGCTGCACTCCAATTCGACCAATGCGGACTCCTGGTCGTGCCCGGCCAACGATTGCGGCATCTGCCAGTACCCGGTCGTGAAGAGCTGCTTCTTCGACCCGATCACGGTCCACGGCGTTCCGGACAAGGTGAACCCGCAGCTGGCGGGCCTCTTCTGCCTGCCGCCGTCGACCAACGGCAGCGTGAACTCGGTGACCGGCGCTCCGGGGCCGGGAACCGTCAACACGTCGACCGTGGTCGAGGAGAGGTACTTCTGAAGACGGAATCGTGACGCGGCGCGCCGCGTCACCTGCCGAAGCCCCGGGCGCCTTGCGTCCGGGGCTTCGTTTTTTCTGCCGGGGCGCCGGGCCCCGGGTTCCACCTTGACTTAAACCCGCTGGACTCCGTAGGTTAGCGCCCGCAGCCAGACGCAGCAGCATCTTGGCCGAGTTTCAGTTGCCGCGGCCACTGCCGGGAGGAGACCGGCGGCGACCGGCGACCGGTTCCTGCGCAACGCTCAGATAGCCCTTGGAGGAGGAAATTCGATGAAAGCACGCAAATGGGCGGGGACATTCCGCCTTGCCGCAGCGGCGATCCTTGTGATCACGGCGGGGACCGCCACGTCGTGGGCAGCCGCGGCAAATACCAAACAGGAAACCGGCTGCCAGTCGGCGATGACCAAGGGAATCGGCAAGCACACCCAGGCCGTCGCCAAGGCGATGGCCGCGTGTGAGAACACCGCGCTCGCGGCCAGCATGACGCCGTCCTGCCCCGACGCGACAGCGACGCAGGCGATCAGCGACTCCGCGACGAAGATCGCGAAGACCATCGCCAAGAAGTGCCAGAGCCAGTGCAGCATTTCGGGAGTGAGCTGCATCAACGATGCGAGCTGCCCGCCGTTCGGCCACGCGAACGAGAGCTGCAGCGGCACCACCGGCAAGAAGCCGTTCAACAGCGGGGCCATGGGCTTCCCGGGGCCCCAGTGCGAATTCTTCAATGGCGCTCCCCTCGAGGACGGCAACGGCTTTGCCAAGTGCGCTGCGGGTTACGGCGAGGAAGTCGCCGACGAGATCATCACCAACATCTTCGGCAGCCTTGCGACCACGCCCTCGGCCTCTGCCCAGTCCTGCCTCGACGCGATCGTCGGCGCGATGCCGAAGGCCGCGAGCTCGATGGCCGGCGCCGTGAGCAAATGCCGTGTCGCCCAGCTCTCGTCCGAGAGCCCGGTCGTCCTGCCGAACGCCTGCGCAACGGACGACCAGAAAACTTCCGACTCCGTCGCGAAGGCCCAGGCCAAGCTCACATCCGCGATCGACTCGTCGTGTACCAACGCGGACGTCTCCTCCCTCGATCTGTGCAAGGCGGGCATCGCCGGGACCACGACGACGGACGCAGCCAAGACCTGCCTCAGCGATGCTCTCGAGCAGGCCGCGATCTCGGTGGAAAACGCCGAGGATCGCCCGCTGGCCGGCTCGAGCATCATCAATGGCGCGTATCCGAAGACCTCTCCGGCACGCTGCGGCGACAACGTCGTCAACCAGCTGCCCAACCAGTTCGCACCGAACGGCGAAGAGTGCGACGGCACCGACGACAGCGCCTGTCCCGGCCTCTGCCTGCCGCCGGGCGACACTTTCGAGTGCACCTGCTCGAACCACAAGCGTGCCCGCGTCTTCGCGGACGGCTTTGCCGCCGACCTCGACAACGGTTGGAGCGGAAAATCGCATAACTCGAAGGTGACCGACCGCGCCGGATTCGTCTCCGACGTCACCAACTGCGACTGCAGCCTTTTCGATACCGCGCACGGCAAGGCGGCATCCTGCGTCGCGGGACACAGCACGAACCCGGTCTGCACCGTCAACGCGACGGTCGAGCCGCGCTGCTCGCAGAACGTCGACAGCGGCCTGTCGTGCGACCAGTTCGGCAACAACGACGGCGTGAACGAGAGCGCGGACTGCTATGCCTGCGGCGACGGCGCCGACAATGCAGGCGCGTCCTGCACCGGCACCCAGCGCACGTGCAGGGGCGGCACCCACGACGGCATCCGATGCAATTCGGATACGAACTGCCAGCCAGGTGGCACCTGCACCGGAATCGGCGCCTGCGTCGACGGACCGTTCGCCGGCAATGGCTGCGCCGGGCCCGAAAGCTGTGGCGTCTGCCTCGGCGGCACCAACATGGGTCACGTCTGCTCGGTGCCTGCCGACTGCCCGCTCAGCAGCTGCCAGAACCACAACTGCGGCGCCGACCGCTGCCTCGGCGGAAGCAACGCCAACAACTCCTGCAAGAATGCCGCCGACTGTCCGGGAGGCGCCTGCGAGGCGGCGAGCGACTGCGCCAGCCGCTGCTACGACGCGAGCAATACCCCGGGTGCCAGCTGCTTCAGCCAGTCTGATTGCCCCGAAGGGTCGCGCTGCAAGGGCGCGTGCGACAAGCAGACCAACAGCTGCATCATCCTGCGCAACGGCGCGCCGCTGCCGCTGTCGTCCGCAGGAACCTCGGTCTGCGTGGACAGCCAGTTCTTCACGAACGTGACCGGGACGCGCAACATCATCACCGGCGAGCACGCGGTCAGCTACGAGCTGCGCTCGGGCATCATCCTGCCCCTGAGCGGAGAGCCGCAGGCAACACCGTGTCCGGTGTGCGGCGGCTACTGCGCTACCGTCGGCCAGACGACCGACCTGTTCCCGTGCTCGGGAACCTGCAACGGCCCGGAGCTGCAGTGCCGTTACGGCCCGAGCCAGGGCGCCACGTGCACGACGCCGGGTACTGCGGATGCGACCTGCGGCGCCGGGTTCCTCTGCGGCCAGGTCAAGTGCCGCTTCGACAGCGACTGCCCGACCGGCACCTGCGACGGCTCCACGTCGCCCGATTGCGAGAATGCCGCGTGCCGTCTCGACCTGTCCTGCAGCTATGGCACCAACGCGCAGAACAGCTGCCGGATCGAGGCCAATACCGTGTTCGGTACGACCTCGTCCGACTGCCCGCCTGACGGCAACAACGTCTCGGGTGGAGGCCTGGCAATCCGCTGGAACCCGCTGACCAGTGCGCCGCAGGTACTGCCGGGGCTGGCGCCTTGCGACCTCAGCGGCTTCTCGAACCTGACGTGCAACTGCGTCACGGGAGGCGGCGGCACGCGCAACAAGCCCAACGGCTGCAATGCGGCCTGCAATGCGGGTGCGAACTTCGGCGAGATCTGCAAGGACTTCGCCCGCTGCACCGGCGGCACGAAAGCGGTCTGCGACAGCAATGCGGACTGCCCGGTCGGCACCTGCACCGGCAATCCGCGCGTCTGCGGCGCCGGCAACGTCGGCAACTGCAGCGTCTTCCACTGCACGGGTGGGAGCAACGACGGCACGATCTGCGGCGGCGTCGGGAACAACGGTCTTTGCACCGGTGGCGGCCACTGCGTGGCGACGGCCTGCACCGTCGGCGGCGCGGCCTGCACCGACGGCTACTGCGTGCCCCACGATTGCACGACCAACACCGACTGCGAGCCGAGCGTGACCTGCGACGACGCCTGCCCGGGCGGCCTGTGTTCGTTCCTGTGCGTGCCTCACGGCAAGTGCAACGGCGGCAACAAGAACGGCGACAACTGCGCGCTGAACGTCGACTGCACCGGCGGCGGCACCTGCACGCCGGACGATCTGGAGGAAGGCGCCTGCGCCCAGGGCGTCCTCAACCACTGCAACGGCAAGGGCTGGGAGTTCCAGTCGTGCGGACCCACGCAGGTCGGCACGCCTGAAGGCTGCGAGGCCGGAACCGATTCGATCGTCGGCAACAGCAACGATTACGTCGGTGCGGGCGACTGCATCGCCGACACCCTCAGCTGCTTCATCAACAACGGAGCGGCCGAGGGCGGAAGCACGCTCAACGGCAAGGGCGACGCGACCGACTCCCTGTCGGTGGCTACGTTCTGCATCCCGGCGACGTCCAGCAATACGGTCAACCCGACGGCTGGCCTGCCGGGACCTGGACGCATCCGCCAGCCCTCGATGGTGGTGCCGAACTTCACGTCGCTGCCGTAGCGACGCCTGCCAGGCGAACGAAAAAGCCCGCGCCTCCGAAAGGGGGCGCGGGCTTTTTTTTGCTGCAGTGATGGGGTCAGGCACCATTCCCTTGGTACCTGACCCCATTCCCCTGGTGCCTGACCCCATTCCCCTGGTGCCTGACCCTATTCCCCTGGTGCCTGACCCCATTACTGCCGTGGCATCGAGGTGGCCGCATCCACATCGCGCCGCGGAGGGCGGGGGCGCGGCAAAGTGGCCGCATCCACTTCGTGGGGCCGCCGGTGCAGTCGCAGCGTCCAACGATCCTGTCGGGCCAGCCTGCGGGGGCGCCGCTGGAACGGCAGCTTTCCATGATGCGGTGGCGCCGGCCTTGCGGCGGGGGTCGATGTCGTAGGGCCCGCCGACGGCGGACTACGGGAGGGGTTCAGGGGCCATCCCGCCGGAGGGCGGAGTGGACCGCGCCGGGGTGTCCTGGTTCACGACGGCGCACGGGCGGAGTCCCGCCCGTGCACCGCGGTCCCTTATTTCTTGTCGGGAGCCTTCGAGGGAGCCGGCACGTCCGGCAGGGTCTTGTACTTGCTCAGGTCCTCGCGGGGCTTGGCCTGCTCCTCCTTGGCGCGCAGCTCGTCGTCCTTGTCGGAGTAGTCGGCGACCCTCGTCATGTGGAAGCGCCCCTTGAATTCGATGTTGATCGGAAAGGGGGCATTGGCGATCGCGACGCTGATGTAATTGCCGTCCATCGATTTGGGCTCGATCGTCTCGATGCCGTACAGGTCGACGAGCTTGCCGCCGCCGCCGCCGCCGATCGTCGGATTTCCCTCGAAGTCCATGACGAAGGCCAGGCGCGACTTCGTGAGGGCCTGGTCGCTCGACAGGGCCTCGTCGAAGTTGTCCTTGGCCACTGCGCGGTGGGAGGCCTTGAACAGCAGCGGCGGCGCGTTGGTGGGCAGCTCGGCCCATGTTTTCCCGAGATTTTCGAGCTGGGCCGCGCTGGGGGCGAATGTCTGGTGCGTTTCGTAGGTCTTGGCGATCTCGTCCGAGAACGGCAGCTTGACGTCGAGCACGCGCAGCTCGAGCTTTTCCTGCAGCTCGCTTCCCTGCGCGGTCTCCTTGCCGCTGCCCGTGTAGCGGATTTTCATCAGGCGCGCCGACGTCTGCTTCAAGGCGGGGCGGCGCATCGACAAAAGGATCGACGGCGGCAGGTCGCCCGAAGCGACCTTGTGGAACGAGTCGACGTCTGTGATGTCGTTCGTATTGATCTTGAGCAGGACGTCACCGGTGAGGATCGAATTGGACCTGCAGAAGGCCTCGTCGCTGCACCCCGTGACGATCACCCCGGCCGAACCCTTGCCGAGCAGCGGTTCGAGGTCGGCAGGGATGGGGCCGACGGAGAACGGGAGCGGCGGCCTCGGGGCGACAGGCTTGGGATAAGAGATCCGGAACTCCGGCATCACCTGTTGTACAGAAAGCCACACCCCCCCGATATCGGACCCGACCTCTCCCTCCAGCTTCGTCTCCTGATAAAAGGCGAAGGATGAAACGGGGCACACAAGGGCAGCGGCGAGAGCGCCCAGCGCAACTCGTCGCCGGCTGCACTTGCTGATCGTCATGAAATGAAATCGAGACATGTTTCCTCCTCGGGTCGATTTGAAGGGGGTCTCCTCCGGAGGCGCTGCCCCGTGGGGCATTTCACCTCCTGGGGCGGAGAAGGGTGAGGTCGTCATACGCGTGGAAATTCTCGCAATCCAGTCTCGCCGCTCCGTGACTTCACTGCGCCGTCGCTAGCTTGACAACCGACGAGAACCCCGGCTAAACCTTACCGCCGAAGCCGTTTTAGCTGGCCTCGGTAGACGCGAGAGAGGGCTCTTGTCGCGTCCCTCGAATACTGCGTCCGCACGACATTCAAGAGAAGGAGTTGGTGGAATGAATACCTGGTTTCGCAAAGTCGGGATGGGCGCGACGGCCCTCATGCTGGCCGGCGTCCTTGGCGGCTGTAACAACGGCGGCAACGGCGGCGGCCTGGTCCGCCTGTTCTTCGGAATCGTCGGTAACGGCAATTGCAGCAGCGTCACCGTCAATCTGAACCTCAGCCAGGCGAACGCCGTCCTCGAGGGCACTCCGCAAGACAGCTGCGCCATCAACTCCGCGCTCACCGGCTGCAGCATCACGAACATCTCGCTGGCAGTCGACGGAGACATGAGCGTGACGATCTCGGGTGCGAACTGCACGATCCCGGGAACCACCAACCTCTTCAGCTGCCAATTCCAGGACGTCGACCTGTCGCAGCTGCGTGATACCGCAAGCGCCCAGTGCACCTGCAAGGCTGCCGGCTGCGACACCACGCCTCCGGTCTGCATCAGCCTGACGCCCGATCCGGGCTCGTGCGAGAACTGCACCAACGGCATCGACGACGACGGCAACGGCCTCGTCGACTGCAACGACCCGGCGTGTCAGGACAACCCGGTGTGCAACGGCTCGACGAGCACCACGTCGACGTCGACGACGAACACGCTGAGCTCGACGACGACGACGAATTCGACGACCACGACGAATTCGACGACGACGTCGACGACGCTGCAGCCCAATCTGACCTGCACGATCATCTTCCACCTGGACGACGACGTGAGCGTCGGCGCGCTGCAGTTCGACACCGACTACAGCAACGCGCCGGGCTTCTTCCTCGGCGAGGCAGGCAGCGTGCAGTGCTCGAGCCTGATCCAGAACACGATCGCGGCCTTCAACGACAAGGACGCCCAGCAGACCCTGTCGTCGGGCATCATCAGCCTCAACGGCTTCAGCGGCCCGGTGAACGTGTCCGAGTGCACGTTCAAGGCCTCCGTGACGCCGGTCAAGGGTGACTTCCACGTCACCGTGACCTCCGCTACGGATCCGAACCTCGTCGACATCACGCCGCTGCCTGCGGTGTCGATCGGATCGATCGACTGCAACGGCCCGGTGACGACGACGACGACGACGATGGCGGGCGTGACGACGACGACGAACACGACCACCACGACGGCGGGCGCGAACAACTTCATCGTGAAGTTCCACCTCGACTCCGCCGGCAGCTCGGTCGGAGCCCTGCAGTGGCACACCAACTACTCGGCTGCGCCGGGCGGGTTCCAGGGACGCGGCGGCAGCGTCACCTGCTCCAACCTTGTGGTCGGCGCGCTGTTCGCGCCTAACGACGACGAGGCGCACACGACGCTGAACCTCGGACTGATCGCGCTGACCCCGTTCACCGCGCCGACCGACCTGGTGCAGTGCACGTTCAACGCGACGGCCGGGCAGACGCCGACGGCGGCCGAGTTCCCGATCGTGAAGGACGACGCGACCGATTCGGACGGCAACGAGATCACCGCGGCGTTTTCGGTCACTGTTACGCCAGCCCCTTGATTGAAGGGGCCTGTACGAGCTAATTAGTTCGCACGGAGGGGGAGTCCCGGGTTTCGGGACTCCCCCTTCCGTTTTTGACGATGCAGTTTCTTACGAACCGGAGGAGCCGAACCATGACCCGATCGACCACGAGTGTCCTCGCCGCGGTGCTTGCCGGCGGCCTGATGCTCTTCGCCCCCCAAGTCGCGCAGGTCGCCCAGGCTGCAAAGGGCGACTGCGGTCAGCCCAGCTCTTCGGGCGCCTCGCCCGTCAGCTCCGACGCGCTGACCATTCTTAAATCTTCCGTTGGCCAGCCGACGGCCTGTGACGACTCGCCGAGCAAATGCGACTGCGACGTCAACAACAGCAATACGGTGACTGCTTCGGACGCGCTGCTCGACCTCAAGAAAGCGGTAGGCCAGGACGTCACGCTCACCTGCTCCTGCTCGGTCGTCCCGCAGGGCATCCCGTGCACGTCGGCCGTGTTCCACTCGCGCACCGGCTCCGACCTCGATTCCGGCTGGACCGGCATCGCGCACAACTCCGACCTCGAGATCGGATCGTCGATCTCGTTCGACGTGATGAAGCGCTGCACCGACAACAACGCGCAGTGCCAGGCGAACGCCGACTGCGTCAACAACAACTGCAAGGCCACGTGCGACTGCAGCAGCGACACCACCTGCGACATCACGGGTCCAACCGACGCGCCGCGCTGCGTGACTACGCTGAAGGGCTGCACGACCAACACCGACTGCCCGACGGGCGTCGCGTGTGTTCACACATTCGGCCCGCCGCTGCCGCTGTCCTCGGGCGGAACCCCCGTATGCGTAGTCAGCGTCTTCGACAGCGTGCTGACGGGCACCGCCGACACCTCCACCGGTGAAGCGGTGACGTCGGCGAGCCTCAAGTCGCGCGTGTTCCTCGGCATCGCGATCGACAAGCCGTGCCCGCGCTGCGGCGCACCGGCGGATCATCCCCAGATCGGCGGCACCTTCACGTGCAGCGGAGGCCAGTTCGACGCCGCCGTCTGCCACGTCGACGCTCTCAGCCCGGTCTTCGGCGGAACTTCGTTCGACTGCCCGCCGGCCCTCAATGCGAACGTTTCGGGAGCCGGCCTGGAGATCCGCTTCAGCCAGGTGACGACGGGAACCTCGACCAAGACGGCGCAGCTTCCGTGCGCCAACAGTCAGTTCCTGTCCAACCCGCTCAACGCACCGTTCAAGTGTTACGGCGGGACCAATGCCGGCAAGACCTGCTCGACCAATACCGATTGTCCCGGCTCGGCGGTCCCCGGACCGTGTCAGAGTCACCCCGGCAAGTGCCTCGACAACAACGCGGCGTGCTCGACCAACGCCGACTGCAAGCGCTGCACCGGCGACAGCTCCATCCAGTGCACTGCCGACAACCAGTGCACCGGCAATGGCTCGTGCGGCGAGGCGCCGGACCAGCCGGTCACCTGCGGCTTCTGGTGCCAGTGCGGATTCTGTAACGGCGACGCCAGCCTGCCGTGCTTCGAGACAGGCGACTGCCCGAGCGGCCAGACCTGCCAGGTCGGACCCGGCTCGGGCAACGTGCAGAACGCGCCGCAGCAGGAGCCCAACTCCTGCAGCAGCGACAAGTTCATCTGCGGCCAGTTCGCGTCCGAGCAGTGCGCCACGTCGGTGCTCGGCAAGTGCACCGAGCAGAGCTACCGAAGCTGCACGTCGGGAACCACCACCTGCGAGGACAACAACGCAGGTACCTGCGACATCGAGCCGAAGCCGTGCTTCGAGTCACGCATCACGCGCACCGGCAGCCCCTCGCCGCTGGGCACGTACTGCGCGTTCCAGGACAAGACGTGCACGACCAACGCCGACTGCACCCAGTCCGGCGACTTCTGCGTAAAGGATTCCGCGCGTCCCCAGACCGTGGCGCTGTTCTGCGTACCGGGCACTTCGTCGTCGTCGATCAACAGCGTCGGCGGCATCACCGGACCGGGAGCCGTGAGCCTCAAGGGCTTCATCGAAGTCTGCCGCTGCGGCGACGGCAAGATCGGATGCGACGAGCAGTGCGACGACGGTAACACCGTCAACGGTGACGGCTGCGACGACTTCTGCCAGACCGAGCACCCATAGACCGCTCCAACGCCTGGGGTCGGACACCAGCGCTCGCCGTTTTGCGGCGAGCGCAACAGGTGTCCGGGCCCAGGCACGGTCCGCGCCTGCGGCGCCGCGACCGCGGCGCCCAAAGTGGCAGCCACCGGGGGTTTCCCCTAGTATTTCGCGCTGTGCGCAGCACCTGTTCGTCCGCGAGAAATCGTTTCCGGTGGCCACACTTCGCCCTGTCCGGCCTGTCTGCCTTGGCCTGCACAGGCGTCGGAGCATGCGGCCCGAGCGGCGGCGGCACCACCTACACCATCGTGTTCTCGCTCGGCGACAACGCGCCGGACGTGGATTCCGTGCACTTCACCGCCACCTACGAAGGCGGCAACATCCTCGGTAGCGGCGCAACTGCCGAGTGCACCGCGGCCGATTCCGTGACGGTGACCGTCGTCGACTTCGACAGCCCCGCGCTGGACGGGCCAAAGTTTCTCGACGTACAGGCTGGCGCCAAGGACACTGCCATTTCCGCGGGCGACGAAATCATGACCTGCAGTTTTACGGCTGGCACGCAGCCGACATCCCACAATTTCGCCATGACCACGACGGCGGCCACCGACGACAACGACGATTCGATCTCCGACCTGTCCAACGTCGACGTTGTCGTCTCCAGCACGTGTCTCGCAAGCGGGACGACGTCGGGAAGCTGCCCCCAGTGACTTCCCGCCGCATACTGGCTTTCGTCGTGACTGCCGCGCTGGCCGATCTGGCCGGCGGCTGCCAGAGCAACGACAAGGATGCGCTGGCGGTGTTCGTCAGCGTGCCCCAGCAAAGTTTCCCCAACGTCGCCAAGGCCACGATCGTCGTCGACTATTCCGGCACCGGCGCGAGCATTCTTGCCGACGGCGCCGCACCCGACTGCGCGTTCGTGCTGCCGGGCGTAGACGGGGCCTTCTCGGACGACCACCGCGGCACGCTGACGATCCACGCCTCCGGACCGCGCGCGCTGCGCGGCCCGGCCGACATCGCCGCGTGCCGCATGCGGGCAGCCGCCGACGCGACTCCCGCATCCGTGCACGACAAACTCGCGGTGCGGGTGACGGCGGCCGAGGATGCTGCCGGCAAGGCCGTCGACCTTTCGGGTTCCAAGGCACACGCGACGGCCCGCACCGAAGCCAGCATCGAGGCCGAGCAGGCCGAGGCCGTCAAGGCCTCCGAGGCGGCAGCCGCGGCAGCCCCGCCGCCGCCCGCCGCCCCGGGAGCCCCAGGGGCCGCTGGAGCCGGCGGACCCGGCGCGGCGCCGGCAGGAACCCAAGGGCCAGCCAAGAGCGAGTCTCTGCCCCCTCCCGGTTCCGCCGCGGCGGTAGCGGCAAGACTGGGCACCCCGCCGCCTCTTCCTTTCGGTGCCGCCAACGCCCCGCCCGGCAGCAGGCCTGCCGCCAATGCTGCGACAGCCAGCGCGAAGCCGGCTCCGTCGTCGCTCATCAACAACCCGCGCGGGTCCGCGTCCGGCAACAATTCGGGCAACCAGAACGGCTCTAACAACTCGACCAATCCGCCGCCCCAAGAAAACCCGGTCGGATCGGGCGGCGGTGGGTCGAATGTGTCCGACAACGCGCCGCAATATGACCTCGTCATCTCGGCGAACAGCACCGGCCAGGCCACGTTCGGTGCCCTGCAACTCGAGGTCACCTATCTCGGCAGCAACGGGAAGTTCGTCGGCCTCGGAGCGGATGTCGACTGCACGGGACTGGTCGATGCGATCATCGCCGCGAACAACGTGAACGACGTCCTGCTCAAGCTCGGTATAATCAGCCTGCAGGGAGTGCGCATTCCCGCGCCGCTGGTGCGCTGCGGATTTAAAACCTCGGGCCCGATCAGCACGGCGTCGTTCCAAATCCAGATCGTGGATGCCTCCGACGCGGGCTCGGAGCCGCTCGACCCGCCGCCAGCGGTCTTCGTGTCGAGCGTAAGCCGCCGTTGAGTCGCCCGGGGGCGCCGTCTCGCCCCGCGCGGGCTTCCGATCGACCGCGCAGATCGTCACCGCGCCGCGAGCCGGCCGCCGATGCCACTTCGACGGATGTCGCCGCAGCCGGCCGCACGCGCGCGAGGCTGCAATTCGCGGCAGCGTTCCTCGGCGCTGCCGGGCTGACCTGCATCGCATTCTGGCCGGCGCTCGGCGCCGGGTTCGTCTCCGACGACGTCAATGCGATCGTCGAGAACGAATGGGTAAGCGGTCCTTTCGATCCCGCCGCCATCTTCTCGAACTTCTCATGGTGGGGCCAGGGACGTTCGGACGCGCCCGACTTCCGCCCTGCCGCGACGCTGACGATGGCGTTAAGCCATTCGGCGTCAGGCTCGAATCCTTCGGCGTTCCGCATCGTGAACTTCGCGATGCATGCGGCATGTGCGGCGCTGCTGTTCGCGCTTGCTCGCGCTCTCGGCCTCGAGCTGGCGACGGCAATGGCAGCCGCGGCGCTGTTTGCCGTGCTCCCGATCCACAGCGAAGCGGTGATCTGGATCGTCGGACGCGCCGAGCTCGGTGCAGCGGCGTGTTTCCTCATCGCGACCCTCTGCTGCGTGCGCATCGAGCGCAACGGCTCCGCGCACAATGCCCGGCGCGAGGCAGACATTGCCGCGCCGGGCGATTCCGCAGCGCGCTACTCGCTGTGGTCGGGACTCGGCGCCGCCGCGGCGGTGACGACGGGAATGGCGTTCAAGGAGAACGCCGTGACGGTGCTCGCGGTGCCGGCCGCGCTCGCCGTCTGCCTCGGCCCCGCGCGTGAGCGTCTGCAACGAGCCGCGCAGACGACCGCGTGGCTCGCTGCCGGAGCTGCCGTGTATTTTGCGCTGCGTGCCCACGCATCGGGTCCGTCGCTGCATCTCGGGTCGCGATCGCTTCTGGACAACCCGTTGTCCGTCGTCGGGGCGGGCACGCGCCTGCTCGGTGCCGTCGCCGTGCTCGGTCGCTACCTGTGGCTCTCGGTGTGGCCTTCCCCGCTCAGCATCGATTATTCGTACGATGCGCTCGGCATCGGGTCCGGCTTCGTTGCCGATGCCGATTCCGCCGTCGCGATCGTTGCCGTCGCCGCGCTGGCCTGGGCCGCGTGGCGAGGCCCGGGAGCGCGATCGGTAACGTCTTTCGGGATCCTCGTCGCGGCAGCTTCCTACTCGATCGTCTCGCAGGTGCTCTTTCCGCTCGGCACTCTGCTCGGCGAACGGCTGTTCTATCTTCCGACCGCGGGGCTGCTGCTGGCGGCAGCTGCTGCGTGCGAGCCGCTGATGGTTCGCACCGCCGCGCGCACGATCACGATCGGCATCTGCGCCGCGCTCGTCATCGTCGCGCTCTTCGTCGATCGCCACCGCGCGGCGCAATGGTCCACTCCGGTCTCGGTGTTCGAGGCGGCCGTGGCCGCCTACCCGCGCAGCGCCCGCGCCCAGATGGAGCTCGCGTCGGCTTACGGCAATGCGGGACGCATCGAGGATGCGGCGGCGCACTTCGCGGCTGCCAGGGCCATCCACCCCGGCTATTCGGCGGCCGCCTACAACGAAGGAAACACCTACGCGCGCGCCGGCCTCTACGACCGCGCCGAAGCCGCGTACCGCAGCGCCGTCACGATCCAGCCCGACCTGACCAGGGCCTGGTACAACCTCGCCCTCACCGAGCGCATCCGCGGCCAGACGGCGGCATGGGTCGATGCAATGGAACATGCCACTGCGCTGTCGCCCGATTCGCCGGTGCTGGAGAACGAGCTGGGCGAGGCCCTGCTGGCGGCCGGCCGCTACGAAGACGCCGCCGGGACATACGACCGGCTGATCGACGGCGGCCAGGCCGTGGCGGCGTCGTACTTCAACCGCGGAGTTGCCCGGCATCACGCCGGCGGCTGCACCGCGGCGGTCGACGACTACCGCAAGGCGGCCTCCTTCTCCGTGGCACCGCACGAAGCGTTCGACGCCGCCGCCGGCTGCCTGCGAGAGCTCGGCCACAATGACGAGGCGGAAAAAATCGAGCAGGCAGGCAAAGTTGCAAACCGGGATACCCGTCGTTAAGGTCCGCGGTCCGGGGTCCCTTCTGGCCGCGTTCTCCCAATCTGATCGAGTGAGGCTCGTTCGCCACTTGTTGGCGCTCGCGGTGGTATGCCTTGCCGGCGTCGCGGTCGCGGCGACGATCCTGTACGTCCACGGCCAGATCGACCGCCTCGGCAATCGCTACACGAGCTTTTGCAGCATCAACGATACCGTCAACTGCGACCGGGTGCTTGCGAGCGAGTACGCGAAGATCGCAGGGTTTCCCATCGCCTGGATGGCGCTGGCCGCGTACGCCGGCATGGCCGCGATCTTCGCGTCGGCCTCGCGTGCGGACGAGCAGCTGCGCCGCCGGCTCATTGCGCTCGGGTCGGCAGGCGTCGTCGGTGCGCTCGTGTTCTCCGGCTACATGGCGGTGGTCGCGGCGTTCCGACTGGAGACGTTGTGCCTGCTCTGCGCCGGGCTCTACACGGTCGCGCTCACTAACGCGGCAATCACCGTATCGATGCTGCGGGGCTTTCGAAACAGCGCCGCGGGGTCCCCGTTCGGGCCGGGCGCAGCTGCGGGCGTGTTCAGCGTCGCGACCATCGGCGTGGTGGCGCTGGCATGGCTGACGTGGCCGGCCGGCGGCCAGGCTGCAGCTTCGCTGCGAAGCGCGGAGGACGTTCGCCGGGCCGATCCCGATTTCTACGCTTGGTACACCGCGCTGCCGAAAGTCGACGTCGCCAGCCTCGTGCGTGACGACCAGGTGGCGACCCTGTCCAGGGACAAAGTGGTCATCGTCGACTTCTTCGATCTCGAGTGCGCGCACTGCAAGAAGAACTACCAGCTCGTCAAGCAACTCATGGCCGTGCGGGGCGGCGAGGTACAGCTCGTCCACCGTCATTTCCCGCTGGACGCGAGCTGCAACGACATCGTGCCTGTGTCGCTTCACCCGGATGCGTGCCGGGCGGCCGAGGCAGTCGAGTGCGCGGGCCTGCAAGGAAAGCACGACGAGATGATCGACATCCTGTTCGCGAACCAGGGCCAGCTCTTTGCCGAAAACCTTCCGCGCCTTGCCGGAAAGATCGGTCTGGACAAGGACGCGCTCGAGCGCTGCCTCGACGAGCACCGCACCTTGCCGCTGGTGCTTGCCGACGCGCGGGCCGGAGCAAGGCTCGACATCACGTCCACCCCGACGGTGTTCATCGGGGGGCGTCGCATCACCGGGGCACTCGAAGAGGTGGGGAAGTACGAGATGGCGGTGGTGATTGACGCGGTGCGACCGCACTGAAGGCCACCGTCGGGGCGGAGTGCACCCGCCTGCTCCCGTCGATGACGGAACAGCTACTTAAGGCATTGTTCGCAGGCATTTCTACACGGTATTGCATCGGTGCAATGGTAAAGACCCTCATGGGTGGCACCCGCCCTGCGAAACTGCCTCAGAAACGCAGTCCCTCCGGGGAGTTGCGCGATCGCTCCACCGACCCCCATTTTTTCGGCTTGGCACGCGAATTGCCTTCATAGGGCGTCGCGCCGGACCAAGTCCCCAACATCCGGTAACGACTGGAGGTAATTTGTGAAGCCCGAAACATCATCCCTGTACGATAATGGAATGCGCGGCGGCCAGGCCAATCCGGGATCCGTGTCCTCGAACCTGCGCTCGAACGTGCGTCCGATCCCGAACGAAGGAACCTACAAGTTCGATCCCGAGCGGCCTCGTCCGAACCTGACCCTTCGCGAGAAGGAAGTACTGCGCCTGGTTTGCGACGGGCTGACGAATGCGGAGATCGCGAGCAAGCTGACCGTCTCGCGCGAGACGATCAAGTCCGAGCTCAAGCGCATCTTCCGCAAGATCGGCGTCGCCAATCGCACCCAGGCCGCCGTTCTGCTCGTCAAGCAAGGCTGGCTCTAGCGAGCCGCGCGGAAACTTGGGTCGCGGAATCGCCCGCGCTACCTTGTCTGCGGCCGCGCCGGAGCTCCGGCGCGGCCGCGACCGTCAAGGCAGCATGCAGCGGACGAAGGAAATCCAGGACAGTTCTTCATTCCCGTCGTGGGCGGCGCGCGCAGTGCGTGCCTGTCCCTCCGGAATTGCGCGCCCATGGCGCGGACTGCGATTCTCGCTGGCCATTGCAGCGCTGCTCGTCGCCGCGACGAGCCAGGCCGCCG
Source organism: Candidatus Binatia bacterium (assembly GCA_036493895.1). Lineage (NCBI taxonomy): Bacteria > Candidatus Binatota > Binatia (SeqCode) > Binatia bacterium. Next base: position 75,461 of record DASXOZ010000079.1, read on the forward strand.
CGCCGGCATCGTACCCTGCGCTCTCGCCCGGACTTTCGCTGCTCGAGCGCAACTATCTCTACGACAGCGAGCTCGTCCCCGCCAAGCTGTTCGACGAGGCCGGCAAGGTGTTCTCGCGCGATGTCAGCGATCTCGTCGTGCGCAGGCTCTCCGAGCGCGCCTGGCTCTACCGCACGCCCGACTGCGAGTTGCGGGTCGAAGTTCCGGCCGACGCGACGGTGCGCACGCTCGAAGCGCCGCTGACTGCCGTCGGTCGCCTTCTCGAAAGCTGCTCGACCCACTTGCCGCCGCAGCTGCCGGCGATGGATTCCTACCTGCTGGGCGGAGTGCTGTCGGGGCTGGACCCGTACTCGGTGGTCTTCGACGAGAAGCACCAGAACGAGCACAACATCCAGTACCAGGGAAAGCTGGCCGGCATCGGTGCGCGCATCGGTGCGCGCCACAACCAGCTCACGCTGATCGAGGTGTATCCCGACTCGCCCGCTGCGCGCGCCGACCTGCGCAACGACGACGCGATCCTGCGCATCGACGACCTCTCGACGAAGAACATCGCCGCCTCCGACGCCGTCGAGCGCATCCGCGGCGACGAGGGCACCACCGTCACGCTGCTGATCCAGCGCAAGGACGAGCCGGAGCCGAAGAGCGTGATCGTCACGCGCGGCATCGTGATGATCCCTTCCGTGAAATCGAAGATCCTCGACGCCGACATCCTCTACACCGAAATCACGCAGTTCAGCCAGACTACGCCCGACGACTTCCGCCAGCACCTGAAGAAGGCGGTCGACGACAAGCACCTGCGCGGTGTCATCATCGACCTGCGGCGCAACTCGGGCGGCAGCATGATGGGCTCTTCCGCGATCGGCGACCTTTTCCTCAAAGAAGGCGTGCTGATCACGACGGCCGGGCGCGACGGCCAGCCTGCACGGGGGCTGACGCCGGAAGTGCGCGCCAGCGGCAGCGCCCTGTCGCCCGATCTCCCGGTGATTTTCCTGACGTCGCCGATGACGGCGTCCGGCTCGGAGCTGCTGGCCGCCAGCCTGCGCAACAACGACCGCGCCCTGCTCGTCGGCGAGCACACGTTCGGCAAGGGCTGCATCCAGAAGACGTTTCCGCTGCGCGACACGAGCACGATGAAGATGACGGTGGGAAACTTCCTGCCCAACGCGCAGCCGATCCCCGGCGGAGGCCTGATTCCCGACGTCGAGGTGACCAACTACAAGGTCGGCAGCGGGCACCTGGCGATCCCGCCGCCGATCCGCACCTCCGAGCTTCCGTTCTGGCTGAAGACGCCGAAATGGTCGAAGGCCGAAGCGGCGCCGCCGTCGTACCGCGTCACGTTCGCGCAGGACTATCCCGACAACGACCCGTCGCTGGTCGAGAACGACGACGACGACAGCGTCGACGACGAGAAGACCGACGCGGACAAACCCGATCGCGTCGTCGAGATTGCCGCCGCGATCCTGCGCAACCACGGCAACGTGTCCGCGAAGCAGATGCTTGCCGATTCGAAGGACTTCCTCGAGCAGACGGTCGAGACTTCCGAGGCCGACCTCGGCGACTTCATGTACAAGCACGGGATGGACTGGACGGACGGCCCGCGACCCCAGGCCGATCCCCATCTGACGCTGCAGGTATTGCCCGTCCATCCCCTGCGCGGCGGCGAAGACAACGAAGTGGACGTGCGGATCACCAACAACAGCCCTGCGCCGTTCTACCGCGTGCGCGCGGTTCTCGATTCGACGTCCAGCATCTTCGACGGCAAGCCGGCCGCGTACGGCCGCATCGAGCCCGGCAGCACGCGAAGCTGGCGCATGAAGGTCAAGCCGCTGGAGACCGTGCGCACCGGTCGCGTCCGCGTGACCGCGACGCTGTACGACGACAAGGGCGAGCTGGCCAAGCTCCCCCCGGTCGACCTCGTGGTCATGGAGGCGCCGCGCCCGCACCTGGCCGTGCGAACGACGATCACTGCATCCGCGGAGGATCCGACGCACCTGGACATCACGCTCGACCTGGAAAACCGCGGAAACGGCGCTGCCGACAAGATCATCGCCAGGCTCAAGCACCCGTCAGAAGAGCAGTTCGAGATCCTCGAGGGCACCGGCGACGTTGCGTCGCTGGCACCGGGCGAGAAAACGACGTTCGTGATGAAGGCGCACCTGCTCAGTTCTTTCGACAAGATCCCCGACGCGACGATCTACATCACCGAGACGCACCACGGTCTGTATCTCGAGCAGAAGGTGCCGCTGACGATGCCGGCAGCAGACGAGTCTGCGCCGCAGGCGGCCCGTACCACGGCGTCATCGTCATCCCCGGATTCGGCCGCAGTGGTCTCCGCGTCCGCTTCCGCGCCGTCGGCTCCTCCCACCCCGTCCCCGGCAGGCGCTGCGCGCGCGGCCACGGTGTCTACGGTCGGCAGCGGCTGGAACGAAGCGCCGCGCATCACGATCGAAGGAATCGACCAGCTGCCCGACAACACCTACCAGGTGCGCGTCCGGGCCAGCGACGACCACGCCCTGGCCGAGGTCCGTGCCCGCATCGACGACGACACCGTCGCGTACGTGGAGCCCGCCGGCGAGCACCGCACGACCGCCGAGTTGCGCTTTGCGTGGAAGCCGGACGACGACGTGAAGAAGCTCCGCATCGAGGCCGTCGACGACGAGGGCCTGCGCGAATACTACGCCGGCTCGTTGTAACCAGCCCCGCAATTGGGAGGCGGCGCGCATGGCCCCGTCTCCGAACCCGCCCCCAAGCGTACGGCAGCCGTCAGCGCGTAAAGGAACGGTCAGTGCCCGGTCGGCGCGTCGTTGTCGTCGTCGGGGGCGCCCGCCGGCTCGCCGGAGGTGGCTTCGGCGACCGCCTTTTCGTCGATCGAGACGCCGCCCTTCTTCTTCAGGTCGTCGATGAATCCAGTGGTTTTCTCGCGGCGGCTGTCGCTGACGAGCTTCACCTTGATCTGGTTCTTGACCTGGTCGAACGGCTGGATCGTGCCTTCTTCGCGGCCCGTGCGCATGATGATGTGCCAGCCGAAACGGGTCTGCACGGGCGGCGAGATGTCGCCGTCGTTCTTCAGCGCGAACGCTGCGTCCTCGAACTCCTTGACCATGCGGCCGCGCCCGAACGTGCCGAGATCGCCGCCGCGCTTGGCGTTGCTCAGGTCCTTCGAGTACTGCGCCGCGAGCGCCGCGAACTGCGTCTTGTCCGCCTGGAGCTTCCCGTAGATTTCCTTGGCGAGCGCTTCGTTATCGACGAGGATGTGGCTGGCCTTGACCTTTTCGGTCGAGAACTCCTGCGTGTGCGAGTCGTAGTAGCTCTTGACCTGCTCGTCGGAGACCGTCGCGTTCTGCTGGTCTTCCATCACTCGCTGCACGACCAGGTGCTCTTTCAGCTCGTCGAGGCGCCGTTGCACTTCTGCGTCGCGGTCGTAGCCGCGCCGCACGCCTTCGTCGTAGATCAGGTTCGAGACGATCTTGTTCTCGATGAACTGCTTGCGGCGGTCGGGGGCCTCGTCGAGGCTCTTGCGGGCCCGCGAGTTGAGCGGTCCGAGCGCGGCACGGTAATCGCCGAGAGTGAACTTCTTGCCCTCGTAAGTCGCCAGCACCGGGCCCGAAGCCTCGCCCGGCTTGGCACTGGAAGCGGCCGGCGTGGCAGCCGGGGCCTGGGCAGTCGTCGCGGGCTGGCTGCCGCCGTCGCAGCCGGCCAGCGCCGCCGCGGCAGCAAGCGTCCAAATCGCGCGCACGGCGCGCCCCCGGGCAAAGGTCTGTTGCGGCATCTTGATCTCCATCAGTGTGTGTCGAGTGCGGACTGGCCCGCAGGTCCGGATGAGTCGGATCATGCAGCGATCCGCGCGCGGTTTCCACGTCGCGGTCCGCCCGCGGCCGATGCTTCGACCGACCGGCCCGGCGGCCCGCAGAGCCGCAGCGGGATCCCGGGAGGCCGCGCAGCGGCCTCAGGAAATGTGAACCACGACGCGGGAGCCGCGCGGCTTCGGCACGACCTGCCCGATGATCGACGGCCGCAGGCCCTTGCGGTGCAGCGCCAGTTCGAAGTCTTCGGCCTTTTTCGGCGGCAGGGCGACCAGCAGCCCGCCGGAGGTCTGGGGATCGACCGCCGCCTGGGCCAGCGCGGGTGCGACGTCCTTTCCGATCGACAGCCTGGCGCCGAGCCACTCCCGGTTGCGGGCGGCGCCGCCGGTCACATAGCCGTCCTCGGCCAGGCGAGCCGTACCGGGCAGCAGAGGCAACTGGGCCGATTCGATCTCGAAACGCACGCTGCCGGAGGCCTCGGCCATTTCCGTCGCGTGGCCTGCCAGCCCGAAACCCGTGACGTCGGTGCACGCGTGGGCGCCGTAGCGAACGAGCATCGATCCTGCGACGTCGTTCAGCTCGATCATCGACGCAATCGCGAACGCTTCCTCCTCGGGCTTTGCGACCTGCTTCTTGATCGCGGTCGAGATGATGCCCGTGCCGAGGGACTTCGTGAGCACGAGAAGGTCGCCGGCGCGCGCGCCGCCATTGCGCACGATGCGCTTGGGATGAATCGTTCCTGTCACTGCCAGCCCGTACTTCAGCTCGTCGTCCATTACCGAATGCCCGCCGATCAGTACGGCGCCGGCCTTCTTCACACGGTCGGTCGCGCCTTCGATGATGCGCGAGAGCACCGACAGCGGAAGCTTCTTCGCCGGAAACGCGACGATGCCGAGCGCGACCAGCGGTTTGCCGCCCATCGCGTAGACGTCGCTCAGCGCGTTGGCCGCAGCGACCTGACCGAACACGAACGGGTCGTCGACCATCGGCGGAAAGAAATCGACGGTGGCAACGAGCGCGCTCGTCGAAGACAAACGATAGACGCCGGCATCGTCGGAGGTCTCGGTCGCGACCAGCACGTTTTTGTCGCGCAGCACCGGGATTCCGGCCAGAACCTGTCGCAGGTCGGCGGGGCCGAGCTTGCACGCGCAGCCTCCGGCGCCGACTTCGGCCGTCAGCCGGATGCGCGGCTTCGGCGCGGCGCTCGCGCGGCGCGCATTCTTCTTTGCGGCCGCCTTTTGCGACGCCGCCTTTCCCTTCTTTGCTGCCATGCGTCTCCTCGGCTGCGGCTCAGTTTCGCGCTGCGCTGCGGCGCAGGCGGCGGACGTCCCCGACGCGGATCGTGAGGCCGCTGCGGTCGAACCAGTCGAGCAACGGTATACCGTACTTGCGGGAAGCGGCAATGAGGTCGCGAAACGCGGCCGCCGTGATCTCGCTCTCACGCTCGAGGTAATCCTTCAGCTTCGCGGCGATCTCGTCGAGGCGCTGCGGCGCGAAGAACAGCTCCGGGGCCACCTTGACGAGGCGGCCCTGCAGCAGCAGCACCGCGGCAACTTTCGCGATGCGTTCGGGCGGCGCGGACATTTCGTCGGCCAGTTCCTTCACCATCGGTGGCATCGACCCGGCCTCGTCGATGCGTTCGAGCACGCGAAGAGCGAGTCCCTCGTCGCCGCCGCCGAGCGAGGCGGCATGGCCGCTCGTATGAACGACGTTGCCGCGGCGCACGAGCGTGCCGCCGCCTTCGAGCCGGTCCACGAGCAGCCGGAACGTCTTCGCATCCAGCGGCGGCTTCGCGCTCGTGCGAAGCTGTTCGAGGTCGATGCCGGAAAGCTCGGGATGGGCGCTTTCCCACGCGCGCACCGACGTCGTGATTCGCTCCAGCGCCGCGGCAAGCTTGGCGGATGTCACGAGCATCTCCGGTGCCGCGAGGCCAGGCAAGACCGTGATGCCGTCGCCTGCCGCTGCCAGGGCGACGGCTTGCTGCGCCGAGGTGCGGATCGCGCGCGAAGCCTGTTCCGGGGCCAGGCCCACGGCGTCGGTCATTGCGAGCGTCGTGCGAAGACGCGCCGCCGCGTCCCCGCTTTCGATCACGTGCAGGTGCGGACCGACGTCGCCGTCGGCCCTGCGGTGGCGCGCCGCGTGAGCGACGAGCACGACGCCGCCGCCGAGCGTGTGCTCGGCTGTCTCGTCGCGGATCACGAAGCGATCGCCGGCCTGCGCAACCAGCGGCTCGGCCAGCACGAGCTGCGCAAATGCGCTCGAGCGCGGCGCAACTTCGTCGATGCCGTCGAGCCACACCAGGCGAGCCGTCGACTGGCTGGCGCAGTGGTGTACCCGCACGCGGCAGTGCGAAGAGACGGTGCGCCGTGCCAGGGGCCGGATCTCGATGCGCGCATCGATTCGCGACGTAGGCTCGAGCGCCGCATCGGTGGTGATCGTGTCACCGCGTTCGATTTCGTCGCGGGCGATGCCGGCAAGGTTCAGCGCGACGCGCTCGCCCGCCGCAGCCTCCTCGGCGGCGCTGCCGTGCACCTGGATCTCGCGCAGCCGTGCTCTGCGCGCCGAAGGCAGGATGCAAACTTCGCTGCCGGCGCGGATGCTCCCCCCGATCGCCGTCCCGGTCACGACCACGCCGTGGCCCTTCATCACGAACACGCGGTCGACGGCAAGGCGGAACGCCTCGTCGCTTTTTTTCGGTACGAGCGATTTCAGGCTGCCAGCGATGAGGTCGCGCAGCGCTTCGATTCCCGCTCCGCTGCGTGCGCAGACTTCGACGACCGGCGCCCCCTCCAGGCGCGTGCCGGCAGCCAGAATCGCAATCTCCTCGCGGACCTCGGCAATGCGGTCCGCCGAGGCGACGTCGCACTTGGTGACGACGAAGATCGCCTTGTCGAGCCCGAGCAGGTGAACGATTTCGAAGTGCTCTTCGGTCTGCGGCATCACGCCGTCGTCGGCAGCGACGACGACGACGACGAGGTCGAAGCCGTGGGCTCCAGCCAGCATCTGGCGGATGAAGCGCTCGTGGCCGGGTACGTCGATGACGCCAATGCGGCCGATGGCATCCAGATCGAGGTGGGCGAACCCGAGCTCGATCGAAATGCCGCGTTCTTTCTCTTCAGGAAGACGGTCGGTCTCGATCCCGGTCAGCGCCTTGACGAGCGCCGATTTGCCGTGATCGATGTGGCCGGCGGTGCCGACGATGGCGCGGATCATCGCGCTGCGACTGCGCAAATCATTGATCGGCCCAATTCGCGTCAGGCCGGGGCCAGTGCGGCACGAGGTCGTGCGGGTCGTCGATCGTGCGCAGGTCGAGAACGAAACGGTCGTCGTGAATGCGACCGAGGATCGGCGGCTGCGAGGCGCGGAAGCGCTGCTCGATCGCGGCTGCGGTAAGACCGTCGGCCGCTACCGCGATCGCAAGCGACGCAATGGCGACGTTCGGCTGGGACCCGCTGCCGGTTTCGGCGCGACTTTCCACCAGCTCGAAGGCCCAGCGCGGTCCGAGCCGCGCGCCCAGAAGACCGAGCGCTTCTTCGCCGACGCGCCGCAGCTCTTCGAGCCCGCGCCGCAGGTAGCGAAGCGTCGGTATTTCCTGCTCAGGCCGCGGCGAGAAGCGGTACACGCGCAGCGTCGCCTCCAGCGCCGCCAGCGTCATCTTGTCGCAGCGCACCGCGCGCTTGAGAGGACTGCGGCGCAGGCGCTCGACGATGTCACGGCGTCCAGCCACGATCCCGCATTGGGGCCCGCCGAGAAGCTTGTCGCCGCTGGCAAGCACGAGGTCGGCGCCGGCGCGAAGGCTGGCCGCGATCGTCGGTTCGGGCGCAAGGCCGAGAGCGGAAAGGTCGACGACCGCACCGGAACCGAGATCCTCGACAACGACGATACCCGCGTGCTGCTTCGCGAGCTTCGAAAGCTCCGCGAGATCCACCGAAGACGCGAAACCGACGATGCGATAGTTGCTCGCGTGCACTTTCATCAGAAGCGCAGTGTCCGCGCCGATGGCGTCGCGATAATCGGCAGGATGCGTGCGGTTGGTGGTGCCGACTTCGCGAAGCACGGCGCCACTGGCCTTCATGATTTCCGGAATGCGAAACGAGCCGCCGATCTCCACCAGCTCGCCGCGCGAGACGACGACTTCGCGCGAGGCAGCAAGCGTGTGCAGTGCCAGCAGCACGCCGGCGGCATTGTTGTTGACGACAGTCGCGGCCTCAGCGCCGGTCAGCGCGCAAAGGTGCTCCTCGACGAGGAGGTCGCGATCGCCTCGGCCTCCCGTCGCCAGGTCGTACTCGAGGTTGACGGAAGCACCCGCGGCGAGCGCTGCGGCCTCGATCGCGGCGTCGCACAGCACTGCGCGACCGATGTTCGTGTGAAGAACGACGCCGGTAGCGTTGATCACCCGCGTGAGCGCCGGAGCGGAAGACAGTGCGAGCATGCGCTCCGCGATCGACGCGACCGCGGCGGCCGTGAGCTCGGAATCGGCAAGTTCCTCGCCGGACCGCAGGCGTTCGCGGAGTCCGGCAAGCGCGCGCCTGGCGGCGTCCAGCACCGCCGGGCGCGAAAATTCCTTCAGCGCAGCGCCGCCCTCCCCGCCGAGCACCGCTTCCACCGACGGCAGCCGCGCCGCCCGCACATCGACGGGCACGTTCCCGGAAGGCTCTTTCGCAGCCGTACGCATGGCCGCGCATCCTGCCTCGCGTCGCGACCCTCCACAACATTCACCCCTCAATTTCCCGAGGCGAGAAATTTCGATCCTTCTCGGCGTCCGACCGCAACTCTCGAAGCACGTATCTGCGAGCCGGGCGCCGAGAAGGGTCCAGATGCGAGGCGGAGGCGCGTGAGTGAGCGCAGGCGTACTTCCTGTACGCCGGAGCGAACGAAGCGCCGACAACGAAGCAGATGGGCCCTTATCGGCGTCCGGCCCCCCGGTTTGACCTCGTCCGCAAGGCTGTGGGAGCATCGCCGGATGTCCACGGCAGCCTCCAATGCGCTGCGCGACGAAGCGGTCGCGATCGTTCGACGCCTGCAGCAGGCCGGGCACCAGGCGGTGTTCGCCGGCGGCTGCGTGCGCGACGAGCTGCTCGGGCTGCCGCCGTCGGACTACGACATCGCCACTTCGGCAAGGCCCGAAGAGGTCGAACACCTGTTCGACCGCACGCTCCCGATCGGGCGCCAGTTCGGGATCCTGCTCGTTGACGGCGGCGAACATCACTTCGAAGTGGCGACGTTCCGCCGCGACTCCGTTTACATCGACGGGCGGCGGCCGGTTTCGGTCGAGTTCAGCGACATCGAGACCGATGCGCGACGCCGCGATTTCACGATCAACGCGATGTTCGAGGACCCCGTGGCCTCGCGCGTGCTCGACTTCGTCGGTGGACGGGAGGACCTCGAGCGGCACCTTCTTCGTGCGGTCGGCGACGCGTCCGAGCGTTTTTCCGAGGACTCGCTGCGCCTGCTGCGCGCGGTGCGCTTCGCGTCGCGTTACGATCTCGTGATCGATGAAGCGACGTCGAGCGCGATGGCGGCTCTCGCGCCGAGCATCGCGCGCATCTCGGCCGAGCGCATCGGAGAAGAGATCGTCCGCATGCTCACGGAGGGGGCCGCACGCCGCGCGTTCGAGTTGCTCGACGCAACGGGGCTGCTCGCGCCGGTGCTTCCGGAGATTTCCGCGATGAAGGGCTGCCTGCAGTCGCCCGACCACCATCCCGAAGGCGACGTGTTCGTGCACACGATGACCTGCATCGGGCACCTGCCCGCCGGCTGCAGCGAGACGCTCGCGTTCGGCGTGCTGCTCCACGACGTCGCCAAGCCGCCGTGCGCGGGTGTTCGCGACGACGGCCGCCGCACGTTCTACGGTCATACTCGCGACGGCGCCCAGATGAGCGAGGACATCCTTCGCCGCCTTCGCCGCAGCCGCCAAACGATCGAGCGCGTGCGCTTCCTCGTCGAGCAGCACCTGCGTCACTGCTCGGCGCACCAGATGAAACCGGCCACGCTCAAGCGCTTCCTGCGCCAGGACGGCATCGAGGAGCTGCTCGCTCTGACGCACATCGACGCGCTGTCCTCCAACGGCGATCTTTCGCACTGGCAGTTCTGCCGCGATGCGCTCGCCTCGCTGGCGGAGGAGCAGATTCGTCCTGCGCGCCTGATCGGCGGCCAGGAGTTGCTGGCGCTCGGACTTTCCCCCGGGCCGCGTTTCCGCAGCATCCTGGCGGCGGTGGAGGACGCCCAGCTCGAAGGAAAGCTGTCCTCGCGCGAGGACGCGCTCGAGTTCGTGAAACGTTTCCTCGAAGCCGACGGCTGAGCCGGAGTTTCTGGCCGATCAGCCTGCGGCTGATCCTTCCGGCCGATCAGCCTGCGGCTGATCTTTCTGGCCGATCAGCCTGCGGCTGGTCCTTTCGGCCGATCAGCCTGCGGCTGGTCTTTCTGGCCGATCAGCCTGCGGCTGGTCTTGTTCAGCCGATCGAATCGAGCCACGCGAGCAGGAGGCGAATTCCGAAGCCGGTGCCACCCTTCGGAAGGTATTGCAGCGAGCGCTCGCTGTAGGCCGTCCCGGCGATGTCGAGGTGAGCCCACTTCGTCTTGCCGACGAAGTGGCGCAGGAAAAGAGCTGCGCTGATCGTCCCCGCAAATCCGCCGCCGATGTTGCGGATGTCGGCGACCGACGAGCGGATGTCTTCCTCGTAGTCCTCGACCAGCGGAAGCTGCCACAACGTCTCGCCGGTGCTGGCGCCGCACTCGATCAGCTTGTCGACGAGGCGCTGGTCGTTGCCCATCACTCCGGCAATGCGCGTCCCGAGCGCGACGACGCAGGCACCCGTCAGCGTAGCCGCATCGATGATGCAGTCGGGCTCGAGCTCGGTCGCAAGACAGAGCGCATCGGCGAGCACGAGGCGGCCCTCCGCGTCGGTGTTGAGCACTTCGGCCGTGGTGCCGTTGCGAAAACGGATCACGTCGCCTGGCTTCTGGGCGCCGCCGCCGGTCATGTTTTCGGCCGCCGCGACGAAGCCGTGGACTTCCACCGACGGCGCCAGGTGCGGCAGCGCCTTCATGATGCCCATCACCATGGCGGCGCCGGACATGTCGATCTTCATCGTCTCCATCGACTTGGCCGGTTTGAGCGAAAGACCTCCGGAATCGAACGTGATGCCCTTGCCGACGATCGCAACCTTCGCGCGCGCGCGGCGCGCGGGCTTGTAGACGAGCTTGATCAGCGCGCCGCCGTGACGGCTTCCGGCCGAAACGCCGAGGATGCCGTTCATCTTCTCGCGGCGCAGCCTTTCGCCCTGCCACACTTCGCAGCGCACGCGGCTGCCGCGCGCGAGCGTGCGCGCGACAGAAGCCAGGTGGGAAGGAACCTTGACGCCCGGGGTCTCGTTGACGAGGTCGCGTGCCATCGCGACCGCCTCGCAAACCGCGCGCACGCCGTCGATGGCATCGCGCGAGCGCGCTCCGTCGGCGAGCGACGGTGACGACAGCACCAGGCTCTTCGGGCCCGCGTACGAGCCGTTCTTTTTCGTGCGGTACTTGTCGTACGAGTAGCCCGCCAGCGTGAAGCCTTCGACGATGGGCACGAGCACGTCCGCAGGCTTGTCGGCGTCGTCGATCGCAAACGCGACCGTCGCGGCGCGCACCGATGCCGCGGTGGCACGCACTGCCGCGGCAGCGCGCCGCCAGCTCTCCGCCGATTTGCCGTCCCCGACGCCGACGAGCAGCAGGTCGTGGTGGTCGGCCTGCACGAGAATCGTGGAGCCGGCTTTTCCTTTGAACGAAAGGCGTTTCGCGCGCCGGACGGCTGCATCGTGCGCGGCCTTGGCAAGCTGCGCGACGGCGCCACCGGTTTCCTTGCCCTCGCGGACGGCAACGGCAACGAGCTCCGCGGAAGCCTCCGCGGCCTTGAGACGGGCGACCTTGATGATCATGCGGCTCCCTGTGAAACCTGCGCAGCGAAGAGCGTACGCGGCAACGCGCGATTCATAGCGTGGTCGCCGCGCCGAGTCTCACGGCGCAGCTTGCGGCACGCAGTGCGAGCCGGGAATCAGCCGCCGAAAACGGTCACGCCGCATCGCGGCGTCGCCGGGCGCAGCCTGCGTCAGGCCGCGGAGTCCGCGGAAGCCAGCAGGGCGTCCGCCAGGTCCGCGCCGTCACAGCCCTGGGCAGGAACGATGCGCGCGGTCGGTCGTTCGTTCGCGGTTCGCCGGCGCCCGCGCTGGATTTCGTTCGACTTCTCGCACCACTGCTCGAGGCCCTGGCGCACGTAGTCGGGATTCATTCCCAGCATCATGCAGACGTTGTTGAACGAGAAGACGGCGCGGTCGTCGTCCGATCCGATCCAGCCCTGCGCATCGAGGAAGAGCTGGCGCCGTTTCGCGTCGCGGGCATGCATGTGTTTCTGGAAGCATTCGATCGCGTCCTGGATGAGCGCGATCAGAAGGCGATGCTCGCCAGACGGGAATTTTTTTCTCTGGATCGCAGCAAAATGCTGCGCGGGAAGGATGATGTCCGGATCGAAGACGTCGAGAAGGCGCTCGTCGGACTGGAACCGTCCTCCGCGTTCCGTGGCTTCCTCCATCTCACAACCTCCGCAACCACATCGGAACCGGGAAGCCTCCCCGGATCCGTCCACTCCACCACCACCGTGCCCTCGGGTCGCCGGTCCTTGCCTTGCCGGCGGTCACCGACGCAGCGTCCGACTCACCAGGACACTTCAACCAACGCTCTAGGACTTCGCGCCAAACCGGCGCCGCTGACCGTCTTTACCCTCCGGTCAACACGTCAAACCTGCGCTGATCCGGGTAGCGTAGTCAAGGGTGACGACGTGGATTGTGCACGCAGTGGCGGAAGCGGTGCCGTGCTTTCGCCTGTTGTTCGACTGTTGTGCGACTTGAAGTTCGCCGGCTTGCGGCGAAGCGAGCCGCTTCACCACGGAGCATGGATGCCTCCGCTGGCCGGCTTGCGGCTCCGGTGGCCGACTCCACCGCGCGCCGCAATCAGACAGTGAACGATTCGCCGCAGCCGCAGGTCGTCTTCACGTTCGGGTTCTGGATCTGGAAGCCGGCGTTCTGCAGCGTCTCGGCGTAGTCGACGACCGTGTCGACGAGGTAGAGGTAGCTCTTGCGATCGACGAGCACTTTTCCTCCGCCTGCCTCGAAGATCTTGTCGCCTTTCTTCTCCGCGTCGAGCTCGATCTTGTATTGAAGCCCCGAGCAGCCGCCGCCGATGACCTTGATGCGAAGGCCGGCGACCGGCGTCGTCGAAGTCTCGGTCAGCTTGCGAATGCGGGAGCCGGCGTTGTCGGTGACGGTGATCATGCGTGGCCCTGTGCGAGCGACGCAGCAGGCTGCGGCGCCGTCTCGCGATAGAATGGCGACAGCGCGCGCAGTCGCCGCACCTCGGCGATGACGCGCGCGGCGGCAAAATCGATTTCCTCTTCGGTGTTGAAGCGGCCGATGCCGAAGCGGATCGAGGAGTGCGCCATCGCGTCGCTGACGCCGATCGCCCTCAGCACGTACGAAGGCTCGAGCGTGGCCGAGCTGCACGCCGAGCCCGAAGATACCGCGATCTCGCGCAGCCCGAGCATAAGCGACTCTCCCTCGACGTGCGCGAAGCTCACGTTGAGGCTTCCCGGAAGCCTGTTTTCCAGGGTACCGTTGACCTGGAGCTGGTCGAGCGACTCGAACAGCTTCGCGCGCAATCTTTCGCGCAGCGCGAGCAAACGGCAGCTTTCTTCGCCCATTTCCCGCGCGGCAATCGTCAGCGCCTCGCCCATTCCCACGATGCCCGGCACGTTGAGCGTTCCCGATCGCATGCCGCGCTCGTGGCCGCCGCCGTCCATCTGCGCGGTAATGCGCACGCGGGGATTCTTCGCGCGCACGTACAGCGCACCGACGCCCTTCGGCCCGTAGCACTTGTGCGCGGACATCGACAGGAGGTCGATGTTCATCGCGCGCACGTCGATCGGGATCTTGCCCGCGCTCTGCGCAGCGTCGCTGTGCAGCAGCACGCTGCGCTCACGGCAGACGGCACCGATGGCGGCCAGCGGCTGGATCACGCCGATCTCGTTGTTCGCGTGCATCACCGACACGAGCACCGTGCGACCGGTGATCGCGGAGGCGACGCTCTCGGCGCTGACGAGACCGCGCGAATCCGGCCTGAGGTACGTCACGTCGGCCAGGCCGTCGCGCACCAGCGACTTGCACGAATCGAGCACCGCCTTGTGCTCGGTGGCCACCGTGACGATGTGATTGCCGCGCGAGCGGTGGAAGTGCAGCGCGCCCTTGAGCGCGAGGTTGTCGGATTCGGTCGCGCCGCTGGTCCAGACGATCTCGCGCGCCTCGGCACCGATCACCGAAGCGACCTGCCCTCGCGCCGTCTCGACGGCCTCTTCGGCCTCCCAGCCGAACGAGTGGGTACGGCTCGCGGCGTTGCCGAAGCGGTCGGTGAACCACGGCAGCATCGCGTCGAGGACGCGGCGGTCCACCGGGGTCGTCGAGTGATGGTCGAGATAGATGCGGCGCTGAGGCATGGCGTCCGGCCCGCAAAGGCCGATCCGCCGGAAGATAAGGTCGCTTCCGGGGGCGTTCAACCCCCCAGGCCCGCCGAAGACTGCGAGACGTATGCATTTCCCGCGTGCCGCGGACATCCGCAGCGGCCATCCCCTCGAAATGCGCAGCAGTCCCGGGCTCGGGCGGGAGTTCAGCCGGAGGGAAGCGCGTACCTGTCGCGGATCAGGACAGGACGCTCTTCAGGAAACGGCCGGTGTGCGACTCGTTGCAGGCGGCGACTTCTTCGGGCGTCCCGGCGGCGACCAGGATTCCGCCGCCGCCGCCGCCTTCCGGTCCGAGGTCGATGACCCAGTCGGCAACCTTGACGACGTCGAGCTGGTGCTCGATGACGACGACGGTGTTTCCGGCATCGACGAGCATGCCGAGCACCTCGATCAGGCGCCGCACGTCGGCAAAATGCAGCCCCGTCGTCGGCTCGTCCAGGATGTACAGCGTGCGCCCGGTCGCGCGTCGCGCGAGCTCGCGTGCGAGCTTGATGCGCTGCGCTTCGCCGCCCGACAACGTCGTGGCCTGCTGGCCGAGGTGCACGTAGTCGAGGCCGACCGACGCGAGCGTCTCGAGCTTGCGCCGCGCCGAGGGGATCGGCGACAGGAACTCGAGCGCTTCGGCCACCGTCATGTCGAGCACGTCGGCAATGTTCTTCCCCTTGTAGCGCACTTCGAGCGTCTCGCGATTGTAGCGCCGCCCCCCGCAGGCATCGCAGAGCACGTAAACGTCGGGAAGAAAGTGCATCTCGATGCGGATCATGCCGCCGCCCGAGCAGGTCTCGCAGCGACCTCCCGAGACGTTGAACGAAAAGCGGCCGGGCGAGTACCCGCGCATTCGCGCCTCGGGAGTCATCGCGAAAAGATCGCGGATGTCGCCGAAAAGACCGGTGTACGTGGCCGGATTGGAACGCGGCGTGCGTCCGATGGGCGTCTGGTCGATGTCGATGACCTTGTCGATTGCATCGATGCCGTCGATCGCATCGTGGTCGCCGACGTCGAGGCTCGCTCCGTTGAGACGTCTTGCGAGCGAGGCGTACAGCGTGTCGATGATCAGCGAGCTCTTGCCGGACCCCGAGACGCCGGTGACACAGGTCAGGCAGCCGAGCGGGATCGCGACATCGATGCCGCGCAGGTTGTGGTGGCGAGCGCCGCGTACGACGAGGTTCTGTCCCGTGCCGGCGCGGCGGATCTCAGGAACGTCGATCTTTTCCTTGCCCGCGAGAAAACGGCCGGTCAGCGAAGCCTCGACGGCGATCACCTCGTCGCAGCTTCCCTGCGCAACCACCTGGCCGCCGAGCCGGGCAGCTCCGGGACCGAGGTCGATCAGGTGGTCGGCGGCGCGCATCGTGTCGGCGTCGTGCTCGACGACGAGCACGGAGTTTCCGCGGTCGGTCAGCGCCCTCAGGCTCGCGAGCAGGCGGGCATTGTCGCGCTGGTGGAGTCCGATCGACGGCTCGTCGAGCACGTAGAGCACTCCGGTCAGCCCCGCACCGATCTGCGTCGCAAGGCGGATCCTCTGGCTCTCGCCCCCGGACAACGAGGCCGTCGCGCGCTCGAGCGTCAGGTACGAAAGACCGACATCCAGCAGGAAACGCAGCCTCTCGACGATCTCCTTGAGGACGAGCTTGGAAATATCCTGCTCGCGCTTCGTCAGCTTGAGCTTCTCGAGGAACGAGGCGGCTTCGTCGAGGGGAAGCGCGACCACGTCGACGATACTGAGACCGCCGACCAGTACCGAGCGGGCCTCGCGGCGCAGCCTCTTGCCGCCGCAGGCGTCGCAGGGTTTTTCCGACATGTACGGCTCGAGCTCCGAGCGTACCCACTCCGACTCCGATTCCTTGAACCGCTTCGTGAGGATCGCGACGATGCCGGCAAAAGTCTTGGCGCTGCTGCGCGTGACGGAAAGCTTGTCGTCGCCGCTGCCGAGAAGCATCGTGCGGCGCACCTCTTCCGGTAGGTCCTGCCACGGCGTGGACGCCGAAGCGCGATGTTCCTTGAGAACCGCGTTCTGCGCCCAGTCGTAGCGGTCGGCCAGGCGTCGGTTCCAGCCCGCGATCGCGCCGTCCTCGATCGTCGCTTCGGGGCGCACGACCAGGCGCTCGGGATCGAACGTCGCGACACGGCCGAGGCCGTTGCACTGCGGACAGGCGCCGTGGGGGCTGTTGAAGGAAAACGTGCGCGGGCTCAGCTCGGCGAAGGAGACCCCACAGGTGGCGCATGCGAAGCGCTGGCTGAAGTTCTCTTCTCCGCTCTCGCCGTCCGGCGAAGTCCATGCGGCGATGATGCTCTGCTCGGCCAGGCGCAGCGCGACGCCGATGGAATCGACGAGACGGCTCTCGATGCCGGCCCGCAGCACGATGCGGTCGACGAGCACCTCGATGTCGTGGTTCTGGGTACGCGCCAGCGTGATGTCTTCGCCGAGATCGCGCATGACGCCGTCGACCCGCACGCGCAGGAAACCCTGTTTTTTCAGGTCCGCCAGCTCTTTCTTGTACTCGCCCTTGCGGCCGCGCACGATCGGCGCGAGCACGTCGACCTTGGAGCGGGCCGGAAGTTCGCCGATCCTCGCGGCGATCTGCGCGACGGTCTGCGACGAGATCTCGCGCCCGCACTGCCAGCAGTGCGGTTTTCCGATCGTCGCGTAGAGCAGGCGAAGGTAATCGTAGACCTCGGTCATCGTGCCGACGGTCGAGCGCGGGCTATGCGTCGTCGTCTTCTGCTCGATCGAGATCGCCGGCGACAGGCCTTCGATCGAATCGACGTCCGGCTTTTCCATCTGTTCGAGGAACTGCCGCGCGTAGGCCGACAGCGACTCGACGTAGCGGCGCTGTCCTTCGGCGTAGATCGTGTCGAACGCGAGCGAGGACTTGCCGGAGCCCGAAAGGCCGGTGATCACGACGAAGCGGTCGCGCGGGATCTCCAGGTCGAGGTTGCGCAGGTTGTGCTGGCGGGCCCCGCGAATGACGATCGAGTCGCTCATCGTGCGGCGAGCCGCCGGCGCAGCACTTCGAGCTCACCCTCGACGAGGCGGCGGTAGCGGGCCAGCGAAACTTCGTCGGTCGCCTCGAAGCGCAGCACGAGGATGGGCTGGGTGTTCGACGCGCGGATCAGTCCCCAGCCGTGGTCGAACTTCACGCGCACGCCGTCGACGTCGACGATCGAATGGCCGAGCTCGCGGAAACGCTCCTGCGCAGCGCTGGCGAGCTCGAACTTCTGCTCGTCGGGGCAAGGCACGCGGATCTCGGGTGTGTAGACGGTGTGGGGCAGGTCGGCGAGCATCCTGCCGAGCCCGAGGCCGCTGCGCGACAGGATCTCGATCATGCGCGCGCCGGCGTAGATGCCGTCGTCGAATCCGAAATAGCGGTCCGCGAAGAACAGGTGCCCGCTCATCTCGCCTCCGAGAAGAGCGCCGGTCTCCCGCATCTTCGCCTTCAGCAGCGAGTGTCCGGCCTTCCACATGATCGCGCGGCCTCCGCGCGCCTCGATGTCGTCGAAGAGGCGCTGCGAGCACTTCACTTCGGAGACGATCGCGGCGCCGGGACGGCGCGCAAGGATGTCGCGCGCGAACAGCACCAACATCTCGTCGCCCCAGACGACGCGGCCGCCGGAGTCGACGACGCCGACGCGGTCGGCGTCGCCGTCGAATGCAAGACCGAGGTCGGCGCCGGTTTCCTTTACCTTGCGCCGCAGGTCGGCGAGGTTTTCCTCGACAGTCGGATCGGGATGGTGATTGGGAAACGTGCCGTCGGGCTCACTGAAAAGCTCGACGACTTCGCAGCCCATCGCTCGATAGATCCGCGGAGCGACCGGCCCCGCGGTGCCGTTGCCGCTGTCGACGACGACCTTGAGAGGGCGCGACAACCGGCCGAAATGCTCGGCCATGAAACCGCAGTACGCGGGCGCGATCGCGAAATCTTCTTCGCTTCCTTCTGCGCCGGCCGGCGATGCGGCTGGCGATGCGGCGCCGGCCGGCGGCGCGGCCGGCGATGCTGCGCCTGTCGGCGATGCCGCGCCGATGCGGCGTGCAAGATCGCGGATGGCCTCGCCATGGATCGTCGCCTTGCCGACGACGATCTTGAAGCCGTTGTGATCGGCGGGATTGTGACTGCCCGTCACCTGGATGCCCGCCGAAAGGTCGAGCAGGTGCACCGCGTAGTAGAGCAGCGGAGTCGCACACATTCCGACGTCGACCACGTCGATGCCGCCGCCGCGAATGCCCTGCTTGAGCGCGCCGGCATGGGCGGCACTCGTCAGCCGGCAGTCGCGACCGACGGCGGCGCGCGTGATCCCGCGCTCGCGCAACATCGACGCGAACGCACGCCCGAGCGCCTCCGTGAATTCCTCGTCGTAGTCGGTTCCGGGAACGCCGCGGATGTCGTACTCGCGGAAGATCTGGGGATTGAGCTTCACTGCGCGCGCTGCCTGCTGCGCGCCATCGAGGCCGCCAGCAGGATCGAGGCCTCCATGCTGTCCGCGCTCGCCTTCCCGCTTCCCGCCAGGTCGTAGGCCGTGCCGTGGTCGGGCGACGTCCGAAGGAACGGAAGTCCCATCGACACGTTCACCGCTTCGCGGAAGTCGACGAGCTTGAGCGGGATGAGGGCCTGGTCGTGATACATGCAAAGAACGGCATCGTAAGCACCCGAGACAGCGGCGGCAAACAGCGTGTCGGCCGGGAAAGGGCCCCTGGCATCGATTCCGGCGCGACGCAGCCTCGCGACCGCCGGGCGAAGGATGCGCGCTTCTTCGTCACCGAAGAGTCCTTCTTCGCCGGCGTGGGGATTGAGGGCAGCGACCGCAAGGCGCGGCTGCGCGATGCCGTGAAACTGCGCAAGATGGCGGGCGGCGGTGCGACCGGCGGCGACGATGCGATCGCTCGTGAGCGCCTTCGGGACTTTCGCGAGCGCGATGTGCGTCGTCACGAGCACGACGCGCAGCTTCGGGCCCGCCAGCATCATCGTGGCCGGCTTGCCGGCGATTTCCGACAGATACTCGGTGTGGCCGTCGTAGTGGTGCCCGGCCTTCTGCATCCAGTATTTATTCAGCGGCGCGGTCGCGAGCGCATCGCAGCGACCTTGCGACGTCTCGCGCGCTGCCGCCTCGAGGTAGCGGAAAGCCGCTTCGCCGCAGCGCCGGCCGGGCTTCGGCAGCGATCCGTCGATGCGAAGATGCGTCACCGGCTCGACGCTTTCGATCGCGCTCGGCGATCCGCTGCGGATGCGCCGCGCCTTGCGTGCCACCTCGAGCACGCCTTCGTCGCCGAAGACGCGCAGGCGGCAGGCACGAAGCACCGAGCGCCGCGTGGCCGCTTCGGCGACGATCTCGGGACCGATTCCGGCAGGGTCGCCGAGGCTGACGGCGACGAGGGGCTTCACGATCCGGCGGCAGTCAGGGCCAGGTTGTCGACGAGGTTGACGATGTGGTGGTCCTTGCGAAGGTCTTCCTTCGCCCACTTCTTGTAGCGCTCTTCGAGCCTTTCGTCGTAGAGTTTCTTCGACAACTCGTCCTTGACCTGGTCGAACGGCTTGCGTCCCGACGCCTTGATGTCGACGACCTTGACGATGTAGAAGCCGCCCGGTCCGTCGACAGGATCGGAGACGTCACCCTTGCCGAGACCTGCAAGAGCCTTTTCATACTGCGATGCCATCGATCCGCGCTTGAACTCTCCGAGGCGGCCTCCGTCGCTTGCCGCGGGCCCCTTCGAGTACTTCTTGGCCGCGTCTTCGAAGTCGCGCTTGGCTTCCTTGCGGACCTTGTCGGCCGCGTCGCGGCCCTTGGCGCCTTCTTCTCCCGACGTCGGGCCCGGCAGGAAGATCGCCGCCACCTCGAGCCTCTCGCCTTCGAGGTATTTCGGGTCGTCTTCCCAGGCCTTTCGCACTTCCTCTTCGGGAACGTTGACGCGCGAGCGGATCAGCAGGTTGATCAGCTGGATCCTCTCCACTTCCTCGCGCATCCTTTCGAAGTAGTCCTTCCACGTGATGCCGGACTTGGCGATCTCGGCCTGCAGCGTGTCGCGCGTCTGCCTGGTCTCCTCGAGCACGCCGTCGATGTAGCGGTTGACCATATCGTCGGGCGCATTGATGCCGTTCTTCTCGAATTCGGACTTCAGCAGCTTGCGCTCGATCATCGATTCGAGCAGCGCGCGATAATCGTTGCGCACGTCGGGCGGCAGGAACGGCGCGCCGATGACGCCGTAGCGCTTGAGCTCCCTCAGCGTGATGGGGTCGCCGTCGACGACGGCGACGATGCCGTCATGGATGCGGTCGCCCTCGAGCCTTGCAGCGGGTGGAAGCGCGGCCGGCGGCGGCGGCGGCTGATCGGGCTGGCCCGGCTGCGCGGCAGGCTGGGCAGCGGGGGGCGGCGTGGCCTTGGCGGGCGCAGCGGGATGCGGCGCCGCGAGCGCCGGAACAGACACCGCGAGCAGCGTCGCTGCCGCGACAGCGGCGACGACGCCGTCAGCGCGCCGCGCGACGCAGCGTATGCGCGGACGAAGGCTGCCTGGTTCTTTCATCGATCGTCTCTCCATCGTCGCCCTTTTCGAGCCTGGCGAGCAGGCCCTCGATCTCATCGACAAGGTTGTCCCAGCCGCCCGGGGCGGTGGTCATCGTCAGCACCGCCTCGGGTCTCAGCCGGAACCGTTTCGGCTGCCTGGTCGCCAGCGCGAGCAGCAGCTCGGGGGAGACCGGGGAACGCGCATCGAAGCGAATCGCGACGACGTTATCACTGGCCTTCAGCGAGAGCACAAGGAGGCGTTTGAGCGCAGGCCGCAGCCGCATGATGCGCACGAACGCCCGGGCTTCCTTCGGCAGGCCGCCGAATCGGTCCTCGAGCTCCTCTTTCAGTGCGTCGACGGCGGCCGCATCGGGTGCCCCGGCCAGGCGCTTGTAGAGCAGCAGGCGCTCGCCGATGTCGGCGATGTACCAGTCGGGGAGGAAGGCTTCCGCGCCGAGCTCGATTTCCGGCTCGACCTGGGCAGTCGCCGCGATGCCGCGGATCTCCTGGCTGGCCTCCTCCATCATGCGAAGGAACATGTCGAAGCCGACGGCACCGATGTGCCCCGACTGGGCCTTGCCGAGCAGGTTGCCTGCGCCGCGGATCTCCAGGTCGTGGGCCGCCAGGCGAAAGCCGGCGCCGAGGTCGTCGAGATCCTGCAGCACCGCCAGCCTCTTGCGGGCGTCGTCGCTCATGCGCTCGCCCGGAACGAGCAGGTAGGCGTACGCGCGGCGATGGGAACGTCCGACGCGCCCGCGGATCTGGTAGAGCTGGGCCAGGCCGAACGCGTCGGCTCGGTCCACGAGGATCGTGTTCGCGTTGGGGATGTCGAGGCCCGATTCGATGATCGAAGTGCACACGAGCACGTCGATGCGGTGCTCGAAGAACTCCACCATCACCTTTTCGAGCGCGTCCTCGTCCATCTGCCCGTGGCCGACGCCGATGCGCGCGCCGGGCACCAGCTCGCCGATGCGGCGCGCCGCGGTGTCGATCGAGCTGACGCGGTTGTGCACGAAAAACACCTGGCCTGCGCGACCGAGCTCGCGGCGGATCGCCTGCTGGATCAACCCCTCGTCGTAGCGCGCGACGTAGGTACGGATCGCGAGGCGGTCGACCGGAGGAGTCTCGATGAGGCTGAGGTCGCGCACTCCGCTGAGCGAAAGCTGCAGCGTGCGCGGGATCGGCGTTGCCGTCATTGTCAGCACGTCCACTTCGCGCCGGAGCTTCTTCAGGTGCTCCTTGGCCTTGACGCCGAAGCGGTGCTCCTCGTCGATCACGAGAAGACCGAGCCTTGCGAACTCGATGTCCGCCTGCAGAAGCCGGTGCGTGCCGACAACGACATCGATGGTGCCGGCGGCAAGCCCCTTTGCCAGCTCAGCGTTTTCGGCCTTGCCGTGGAAGCGCGAGATCATCGCGAGCTTGAGCGGATAGCCCTCGAAGCGGCGCTGCAGCGTCTCGAAGTGCTGGCGCGCCAGCACGGTCGTCGGAACCAGAACCGCGACCTGCTTGCCGGCCATCGCGACGAGATACGCGGCGCGCACCGCGACTTCGGTCTTGCCATAGCCGACGTCCCCGCAGACGACGCGGTCCATCGGCCGGTCGCGCCCGAGGTCTTCGACGATGTCGCGGATCGCCGTAAGCTGTCCCTCGGTTTCCTCGAACGGAAAACGCGCTTCGAATTCCTCGAAATCCGGCCCCGGCCGCGCCCACGGCTCCCTCTTGGTCACCTGGCGGAACGCCTCGAGATCGAGGAGCTCGCGCGCCATCTCCAGGATCGAATCCTTGGCCCGGCGCTTGGTCCTCTCCCACGTCGCGCCGCCGATCTTGTCGAGCTGGGGCACCGCGCCCGAGGCCCCGGTGAATTTCTCGACGAGGTTGATGCGGTCGACCGGAAGGTAGTAGCGGTCTCCGCCGGCATACTCGATGTGAAGGAAATCACCTTCCATCCCCGCCGCCTTCATGTGCCGCAGGCCGCGGTAGTGACCGACGCCGTGGTCGACGTGCACGATGTAGTCGTCGGGCTTGAGCTCGGCCAGCGCCGAAAGCGTGCGCGCCCGCGCAGCGCGCCGGCGGCGTGGCCGCGCGCGGCGCTCCCCGAAGATCTCCTCGTCACTGACGACGAGGATGCGGTCGGCGGCAAGCGAAAATCCTTCGCGCAGGTGGCCGTCGACGAGCCAGATCGAGCCTGCATGCCCGGCCACGGCTTTGGCGAAGGTCTGGCCGCGCACGATGCGCTCGACGCCGGCAAGGCCGAGAAGATGATCGATGCGCCCGAGCTGGGTGGGGTCGGATGCCATCACGACGACGCGGATTCCGTCGTTGCGAGCGCCCGTCAGGGCATCGACGACCGGCGAAAAGCTCGACTCGCCTTTCTTTGCCCTGGACTGGACCCGCGCCGCGGTAATGCGCGTGTTCGGCGAGACGTCGATGCGCCAGGTGCGGTGTCCCGCCTGCCCCGACGATTCGACGGCTTCGGCAAAATCCAGCTCGATTCGCGGGCGCCGCGAAAGAAGCGAGTGCAGCTCGGCGCGACCGAGGTGCAGCAACTCCGGGTCGGGATGAAAGCTTCCGGCGCCGCGCGCGGCCTCGATGGCCTCTTCGAGGCTTTCGTGGAGCGTATCGACGCAGCCTTCGACGGCGGGCGGATCGACGAGCACCAGCAACAGGTTCTTCGGCAGGTGATCGAGGATCGTCGTGCGCGATCCGTACGCGTAGGGAGCGAGCAGCTCGATCCCCGGGAAATGCACGCCGCTGGCAAGGTATTCATCGAGGCGCCGGCGCTCGCTGCTCGGCAGCAGCAATTCTTCGCAGCGCTCGCCGATGCGCCGGCGCATTTCGGCGGTGGCCATGCGATCCATCGACACGGGGGCCGACGGCAGCACGACGAGGTCTTCGCTCGGCTGGAACGAGCGCTGGTCCGACGGATCGAACAGGCGGATCGACTCGACGACGTCGCCGCCCAGCTCGACGCGCAGCGGGTATTCGAAACCCGGCGGCCAAAGATCGACGATTCCACCGCGCACCGCGACCTCGCCCTGCTCGTCGACCGTCGGTACCTTGCGGTAGCCGCGGCCTTCGAGCCGCGAGACGAGATCCTCGAGCAGCATCTCGTCGCCGACGACGAAGTACAACGACGCGGCCGTCAGCGCGTCGGCCGGCATCGCCCACTGCGACAACGCTTCGACCGAAGCGACGACGATCGGCGCCTTGCTTTGCGCGAGCTGGTAGAGCGCCGAAGTGCGCGACGCCTCGACGTCCACCGACGGCGAGACCATCTCGAGCGGCGGCGCCTCGCGGCACGGAAACAGGTGCACGCGGCGCGCGAGGAAGCTGTCGTCGGGCTTCTCGCCGAGGAAGGACTGCAGCTCGGACGCCAGCTCCTCGGCCGTTTTTTCCGACGGCGCGACCACCAGCGCAGCCCTCTCGAGGCCATCGAGCACGCGCGACAGCGCGTAGGCCGGCGAGCCGCCGACGAGGCCCTGGATCCTCCACACGAGTTCGGGGTAGCCGGCCAGCTCCTCGCGCAGGCCGCTGCGCAGGCTCGAAGTGGAGACGTCCGTGCTCAAGAGCGGTCGAGGCGAGAGTCGAGAAAGGAAACCAGCGCGCGAAGGCCGAGGCTGTAACTGTCGGCGCCGAAACCGATGACCTGGCCCACCGCAACACCGGCGACGAGCGAGCGGTGACGAAACTCCTCGCGTCGATGGATGTTCGACAGGTGACACTCGACGGCAGGAACGCTGCTGCCGGCAATCGCGTCGCGGATCGCGACGCTCGTGTGCGTGTACGCACCGGGATTGATCAGGATGCCGCTGTTGCGCGCGGCCGCCTGCTGGATGCGCGTCACCAGCTCGCCTTCGCCGTTGGACTGGAACGATTCGATCGTCCAGCCGAGCTCGGACGCAAGACGCGCGAGCGAGGCGTCGATGTCGGCCAGGGTAGCGGTTCCGTAAACCTCCGGCTCCCTCGTCCCGAGCATGTTCAGGTTCGGTCCGTGGAGCACGAGCAGGGGCTTGCGGGTGGCGGCGCTCATCGAATCCTCCTCTCTACATCGAAGCGGCGATCTCGGCCACCTCGAGGGTTTCCGCCCTGCAGCACCCGATCGCTTCGCAGACGATGTAGGCGACCCGGCCACGCAGGGCCTTCTTGTCGAGCGCAATCGCCCGCATGAGCGCCTCGCGGTCGAGGCCGGGGGGAACCCGGTGTTCCAGGCCGAATTTTTCCAGCAGCGCCTCGATGCGTCGAAGGTCGCCCTGCGCGCACAGGCCGCGCCCGGCCGACAGGCGCGTGGCCACTCCCATGCCGATCGCCACCGCCTCGCCGTGAAGGAAGCGGTCGTACCCGGTGGTCTGCTCGACGGCGTGCGCGACGGTATGGCCGAAGTTGAGGATGCGCCGCAGCCCGGTCTCTTCGCGCTCGTCCTTCTCGACGACGTCAGCCTTGATCTCCACGCAGCGCGCGATGACGTCGCGCAGAACGGATTTGTCGCGCGCGAGCAGCGCGCCGGCGTCGCGCTCGAGGCGTTCGAAAAGCTGCGCATCCAGGATGATGCCGGCCTTGACGACCTCGGCCAGGCCTGCGACGAGCTCGCGCTCCGGCAGCGAATCGAGCGTGTCCGGATCGATCCGCACGGCCGAAGGCTGCCAGAACGTGCCGACGAGGTTCTTGCCCTGGCGTCGGTCCATTCCCGTCTTTCCGCCGACGCTGGAATCGACCTGCGACAGCAGCGTCGTCGGAATCATCACGAAGCGCACGCCGCGAAGGATGGTCGATGCTGTGAATGCCGTCAGGTCGCCGACCACGCCGCCACCGAGCGCGACGAGCACGGCGCCGCGGTCGATGCCCGCGTCGAGACAGGCGTCGTAGATCCTTTCGACGCTGGCCATGTTCTTGTGGCGCTCGCCGTCTTCCAGCGTGATCGCGAGCGCAGTCGCGGCCAGCGACGAGTCGGCGCGGCGCAACGACTCGAGAAGCGCGCGAAGGTACAGGGGTGCGACGACGGTGTTCGTCACGACGAACACCCGGCTCGGCGCCAGCTCCGCGACCGCGCTGCCCGCATCGTGCAGGACACCGGAGCCGACGGTGCAATCGTAGGAGCGCTCGCCCAGGCGAACGGGCACGGTGATACGGTCGTTCATCGCTTGTTTCCCGAGGCCGGCGTGCGCATTTCCGCGTCGCTGCGTCCGCTTCCGCGCAGCCGCGGCGCGATCGCCGAGGCAACTCTCGCAGCGGCCTGCTCGACGCTGAGCCCGTCGGTTTCGACCATGACGTCGGCCTTGCGGTAGGCAGGCAACCGCTCCTCGTACAGCTTCCTCAGACGCTCGCCGGCGCCCGGCCCCGAGGCCAGCGGCCGTTTATCCGAGCGAGCCACGCGATCGAGGATCACTTGCGGCGAGGTGACGAGGCATACCACCGGACCGAGCGCCTTCAGCACTGCGCGGTTGTCCGGATCGACGAAGGTGCCGCCTCCGGTTGCGATCACCGACGGCCTCGGCAGCGAAAGGGCCGCGATCGTCTCGCGCTCGAGGCGACGGAAGCCGGCCTCGCCGCTGCGCGCGAAGATCTCGGAGATCGACGTCGCGGATTTCTCCTCGATGACCTGGTCGGTGTCGACGAAGTCGAAGCCGAGGCGGCGGGCGAGGCGCTTTCCGACGGCGGTTTTTCCCGAGGCCATGAAGCCTGTGATCACGACGTGGAGCATGGCCAAAGGAGAAGACTAGCACGGCCCGACTCCGATGGAACGCGCTGCGGCGGGGCGCATCCGCTCGTATGCGCAGCGCGCTGGCGAGCGAATTCACCGGCGGATCACGGCGCGGTCGCATCGTCGAGAACCCGGGGCGTCACCAGCACGAGAAGCTCTTCCTCTTCGTGCAGGTCGGAGCTCTTGCCGAACAGGGAGCCCAGTACCGGCACGTGGTGGATTCCCGGGATTCCCGCGTCGTTGGCGGTGGCCGCTTCGCGCGTCAATCCGCCGAGCACTGCGGTTTCCCCGCTCGTGACGAGGACCTCGGCGTCGACCATGCGGCTGAGCTCCTCGGGAATGTCATCCGGCGGAAGTGGTGCACCGAGGCTGCTCGACTTGGCCTTGATCCGCAGCAGCACGCGGCTGCCTCCGCGAATGGACGGTGTGACTTCCAGCCGCACGCCCACCGGAATTTCCTCCGTCGCACGATCGCTTGCCGGCACCGTCGTGTCATTGCCGACGACGGTGCCGTGGCTCGGCAGCCGGATGCGAAGAATGCGCGCGCTCTCGACCGTTGCCGGGCTCCCTTCGAGCATCACGACGCTCGGTCTCGAGACGACGCGCAGCTTGCCGCTGGCCTCGAGCGCGGAAAGTCGGGCATCCAGCGCCGAGGCACCGTGAGTAGCAATGAGGAGCGCGGCGCTGCCGGCGTCGCTCACCGGCGGAGGGAATTTGACCTCGCTTCCAACGGTACCGGTGAGCTTCCATTCGACGCCGAGATCCAGGCGCGCCGTGCGCGAGCACTCGACGATCTTCGCGTCGAGCAGGATGCGCCTCTGCGGCCGGTCGAGCTCGGAAATCGTCGCAAGAAGGTGCGCCGTGGCATCGGTCGCACCGGTGAGGACGAGAGTATTGGACGCCGCGTCGGCCGCGACGGAAACGCCGAGCGTTTCGCCGGCGTGCGCGAGGATCGTCGCCGTGTCCTTTGCCGTTGCGTGGGCCAGGTGCACGACGCGTGGCCTCAGCGATGCACCTGGATGCTCGTCGTGTTTCGCAGGGTCGTGAGCGACCGCGGGCGATGTGGCCGCAGGCGGTGATGCCGCAGCGATCGATGCCGGCTGCGCGACCTCGACGGGCGTTGCGGCATCGCCTTTCGTCTGGTCGTCGCGATGCGGCGACGGACGCCGCACCTCGATCATGTCGTCGGCAATCGAGTAGTCGAAGCCGAACACGTGGGCATACGCTTCCAGGCGCTGTTTCCAGTCGAGCGCTGCCGAAGCGCTCGCGGTAAGGTCGCCGCGCAAATCGGGACTCAGGACGAGGTCCTTGTTCGCGTCCCTTGCGACATCGCCGAGCCACGCCGACAGCGGCCTCGTCTTTAGCTCGGAAGCCGTAGAAGCGAGCGGCAGCGCTGGCGGCGCAGGGGGGTGCAACACCGCGGGAAGGGCCACCTGCCGGGAAACCTGCAACGACCCGAACGGTGCCAGCAGGCGTCGCGATACAAGCGACGTCGCAGCGACCGTGCCGGCGAGCGCGAGCACGGCGGCGGCGCGCCGGCGCCGGTCGCTGCGCTTTCCCGCAGCGAGAAGGTCAGTGCGCACGGCCCGCTCCGAACCACGCCACCGCAAGACCGACCGGCACCGCAAGATCGCCGCCGAGCGCCTCGGCGCTGCCCTCGGTGCCGGCGAGCACCGAGACTGCCGCCAGGTGCTGGCGACGGGCACCCTCGGTGTCGGCGCTGCCGAGAGCCTCGGCCAGCGACGCCAGCGCGCACGGCTCGCAGTCGAGCGCCGCCAGTCGCAAACGCGCCCGCCGGAACATGGCCGCCGCATGCGCGACGGCCGCCTCGTCAGCCCACGCCGTCAGGCCCTCGGCGCCGCTGACCAGGCTCGAGCATCCCGAGATGGCGTCCCCGCCGTGCTCGTCTGCCGGCGACCGGTTCGCCGATCCGACGCGGCAGAACGGCGCCGCGAGCGCCGCCACGTGCCACGCCTTTTCGCAGCCGAGCACCCACGCGATCTCGAGGACGCCTGGAGCGAAGAGGGAACCGGCCACGGGCGGCGAGTACGACGCTGCGCAGGCCTCCAGCAACGGCTCCCGCTCGGCGCGAGCGACGACCGCCGCCACGATGCGGTCGGAAGCCAGGTACCAGAACGTTGCGCGGCGGGCACGGAGCGGGACGGACATGCGCGAGAGTCGCTCGGTGCAAGGCTTTCGCGCAACGACGCGGCTGTAATGGAAAGACGACCGGCCACGATGGCGCGGCAGCGTCCGGGCGAACGCGGCGGCGCAGGTGCTGCCGCTCTGCACATGAGCACGCCGCTCGTGGCTTCGCCGCCACGCCATGAAAACATTGGGGCGGTGCCTGGTTTCGTCCACGTGACCCCGCTGCCGGCAGTCGCCTCGCTGGCGCGCCTGACGTACTCCGTGCCCGACGCGCTCGCCGGCGTCGTGACCGTCGGCGTGCGCGTCGTCGTTCCGCTCGGCCCGAGGCGTGTCACCGCGCTGGTGGTCGGCATGGCCGACACGGCGCCCGACGGAGTCGCCTGTCGTCCGCTGATCTCGCTGCTCGACGATTGCCCCATCGTGCCGGGCAAACTGCTCGAGCTTCTCGAGTGGATGGCGGACTACTACCTCGCCCCCGTGGGCGAGGCCCTGGCACTGGCCGTCGGCCGCGCGCTGACGACGACGTCCCAGCGCGTCGTCTCGCTCCACGACACCGCTGCCACCGGCGAGGATCCGCTCGAAACGCAGATCCTTGCGCTGCTCGCGAAAGCCGGCCGGCCTACGCCGCTCGCGCGTATCGCGCAGGCGGTAGGGCGGCGATCGATCGATCGCTCCCTTGCGGCGATGAGCGCGCGCGGCGTCGTGTCGATCGACGACGTGATGGCGGCGCCGCGGGCGCGCACCCAGTTCGAGACGACGATCGTCGTCGAACGCCTGCCCGACGAGCTGACGGAATCGACGATGTTCAGCCGCGCGCCGAAGCGGCGCGCGTTGTTCGACCACCTCGTGCGCGCGCCCGGACGCCGCGCAACGATGTCCGAGCTCGGCGAGCTGTTCCCGTCGGCCGCCCAGTCGCTGGTGCCGCTGGTCGAGGCGGGGCTGGTGCGAAGCATCAAGACCGAGCGCCTGCGTGCGCCGGGAGACTACGTCGAGGCGGGCCAGGCGCCCGAATTGACGAACGACCAGCAGCGGGTAGTCGACAGCGTCACAGGCTGCCTCGAGAGTTTTTCGACGCTGCTATTGCAGGGAGTGACGGCGGCCGGCAAGACCGAAGTCTACCTTCGTTCGATCGAAGAGACGCTTTCGCGCGGGAAAGGCGCGCTCGTGCTGGTGCCCGAAATCTCTCTGACGCACCAGGTAGTCGCGCGCCTGCGCGCCCGCTTTGGCGACCTCGTGGCAGTGCTGCACAGCGACCTGACGCCGGGCGAACGCTGGGACGAATGGCGGCGCATCGCGCGCGGGCAGGCGCGGGTCGCCGTCGGTGCGCGCTCGGCAGTGCTGGCACCGCTGCCGTCGGTAGGCCTGATCGTCGTCGATGAAGAGCACGATGCGTCGTACAAGCAGGACGACGGCGTGCGCTACCACGCACGTGACACTGCAGTGATGCGCGGCCGCATCGAGGGCTGCCCCGTGCTCCTCGGATCGGCGACACCTTCACTCGAAAGCTGGCGTCATGCGATCGAGGGGCGCTATCGCCACCTGCGGCTGCCGAACCGCGTCACGCCGTGCCCACCGCCTCGCATCGAAGTCGTCGATCTGCGCGGCAAGGACATCGAGTCGGCCGGCGGGCTGAGCCCGGCGCTCATCGACGCGATCCGCGCCAACTTCGATGCCGGCGGGCAGACGCTGCTGTTTCTCAACCGGCGCGGCTATGCGCGCTCGCTGCAGTGCTGGGGTTGCGGCTCCTCGATGGAGTGCTCGTCGTGCAGCGTCGCGCTGACGGTGCACCAGGGCGACCGCTCGCTGCGCTGCCACCACTGCGACGCGCGCCGCGCGATCCCGTCGGTGTGCCCGTCCTGCGGCAAGGACGCGCTTTTCTCCCAGGGCCTCGGAACCCAGCGGCTGGAGGCTGCCGTGCGATCGCTGCTGCCTCGCGCGCGCATTGCCCGCCTCGACCGCGACGTCACCGAACAGCGCGGGCTGCTCGCCGAAACGCTCGCCGCCTGGCGACGACGCGACGTCGACGTGCTGCTCGGCACCCAGATGATCGCCAAGGGACACGACGTTCCCGGCGTCACGCTGGTCGGTGTCGTGCAGGCGGACATGTCGCTGTCGATCCCCGATTTCCGCGGAAGCGAGAGAACCTATCAGCTCATCGCCCAGGTTGCCGGACGCGCGGGCCGCGGCAATGACCAGGGCCGCGTGCTCGTGCAGACGTACCAGCCCGAACATCCCGCGATCGCGATGGCCGCGGCCCACGAGTTCGACGGTTTCGCGCGCATCGAGCTCGCAGCGCGCGCCGAGCTCGGCTACCCGCCCCACACGCGCATGGGAATGCTGCGCCTGGAAGGAGCAGAGCGCAGCGTCGTCGATCGGCTGGCGGCGCAGGCCGCTCGCGCGATGAGCGAGTGCGGCCGCAGCGATCCCGCGTTCGCGGTGCGCGGTCCCGCACCGGCAGTGATCGAGCGCATCAAGGAGCGCTATCGCTTCCACGTGCAGGTGCGTTCGGTCCACTCGACGCTGGTGCGAGCGGCGCTGGCCCAGGGCCGCGCCAGCGTCGCGATCGCCGCGCGGGCCTCACGCGTGCGCGTGCTCGCCGACGTCGATCCGGTCGACATGTTCTGACGCTGTCGAGGGCCATCGGATCGTCGCAGGGCCTCGTGCGGGCGTGTTGCGATTGCGGCTTTTTTGCCGTTGACTGGCCGATGTGTCCGTCCTCGAGATCAAGAAATACCCGAGCCGCGTGCTCAAGCAGAAGGCGCATCCGCTGCGCGAGATCAGCAGTCGCACCGCGCGCATGCTCCACGACATGGTCGACACCATGTACATCGCCAACGGGATCGGGCTGGCGGCTCCCCAGGTCGGCGTCCTCGAGCGCGTGATCGTCGTCGACATCGATTCCCAGAACCGCGGCAAGAACCTGCTGAAGATCATCAACCCGGTGATCGTCGAGTCGCACGGCTCGATCGTCTGGGAAGAGGGCTGCCTGAGCATCGTCAACTACGTCGCCGAAGTGAAGCGCGCGCGCGAAATCCTCGTACGCGGCTGGACGCTCGACGAGAAGGAAGTGGAGGTGGAGGCGAGCGAGCTGGAAGCCGTGTGCCTCCAGCACGAGATCGATCATCTCGAAGGAACGCTGTTCATCGACCACGTCTCCCGCCTGAAGCGCGAGCTGTATCGCAAGCGCCTGCGCAAGGAGAATCCCGAGTTGGTCGAAGACCCCGAGTCTCCCGCAGGCACCATCCTCTGACGGCCCCTTCTCCCAGCGCTCTCGACCTCGTTTTCATGGGGACGCCCGAATATGCGGCCGTTTCCCTGCGACGTCTGCTCGAGTCGCCCCACCGCGTGCGCGCGGTCGTCACCAGGCCGGACAAGCCGCGCGGACGTGGACGCAACATCGAGCCCGGTCCCGTGCGCCGCGTCGCCGAAGAAGCCGGCATCGAAGTGCTCGCGCCGGCTTCGGCGCGCGACGAGACGTTCCTGCAGCGCTTGCATTCGCTTCGCGCCGATCTCGGCGTCGTCGTCGCATACGGGCGCATCCTGCCGGCTGCCGCTCTTGCCGCGCCGCGCCTCGGCTGCATCAATGCGCATGCGTCCCTTCTTCCGGAGCTGCGCGGCGCGGCGCCCATCGAGCGCTCCATTCTCGCCGGCCTTACCCGCACCGGCGTCACGATCATGCAGATGAACGAAGGCCTCGACGAAGGCGACATCCTGTTTGCGAGCGAGGTCGCGATACTCGACGAGACGACCGGCGGATCGCTGCGCGAACAGCTCGCCGGGCTTTCGGCGCAGATGCTGGTCGAAGCCGTCGATCGCGTGGCGAGCGGCAGCGTTCATCCCGTTGCCCAGGACAACGCCCGCGCGACTTTTGCTCCACCGCTTCGCAGGGAAGAGACGGCGATCCGCTGGGGCGAAGACGCGCACGCGCTGTGGCTGCGCGTGCGTGCATTCGCACCGCGGCCGGGCGCGTTCGCGCTCGACGGACGGGCGCGACTGAAGATTCTCGAGGCGCGGGTGGCCGCACCGGCGGCAACGCCTGCTGCACCGGGCACGATCATCGCGCAAAGCGGCGCTGCAATCGTCGTTGCCTGCGGAACCGGAGCGCTCGCGCTCCACACCGTGCAGCCCGAGGGCAAGCGCGCGATGGCTGCGCGCGACTGGGCGCTCGGGCTTCGCGACCGCGGCGACCCGCCCCACGTGCTGCATGACGGAATCTGACCCGCGACGCCTCGCCGCCGCCGTCCTCCTCGCCGTCGAAGACGGGGCCTGGTCGGACGAAGCGCTGTCGCTGGCCCTTGACGGATCGCGGCTTCGCGACGTGGACCGCCCGCTGGCAACCCGTCTCGTCTACGGCGTGCTCGCGCGACAGCGCACGCTCGACCACACGATTCTTGCGTACGCCGCGCGACCAGTGCGGCGCATCGAGCCGGTCGTGCTCGTCGCGCTGCGCCTCGGCCTGTTCCAGATGGCGTTCCTCGACCGGGTTCCCGACCACGCGGCCGTCGCGACGTCGGTGGACCTCGTCACGCGCCGCGCCCCTGGAGCCCGTGGATTCGTCAACGCGCTGCTGAGGCGGGTGCAGCGCGAGGGACTGGCGCCCGCGCCGCGAGGCAACGCGGGCATCGGCGTTTCCCTTTCGCATCCCGACTGGCTCGCCGCGATGTGGCGCAAAGAGCTGGGCGACGAGCCTGCCGCGCTGCTGATGGCGGCGGACAACGATGCGGCTCCGACCTGCTACCGCGTGCTCGGCAATCGCGACGTCACCGTCGATACGCTGCGCGCGGCCGGCATCGACGCAACCGCCGGCCGCTTCGCGAGCTCGGCGATGCTCGTAGCCGGACCCGTGCGTCACTTCGACGGCGTCGCGGTCCCGCAAGGGGAAGCTTCGCAGCTCGTCGTGCAGCTCCTCGAGCCGCGGCCTGGAGAAGCGGTGCTCGATGCATGCGCCGCGCCGGGCGGAAAAACCGCGGCGATCGCCGCCGCCGTCGGTGCAGGCGGCCGCGTCGTTGCCTGCGATCCTTCGCCGCAGGCAGGCGCGAGAGTTCGAGCCCTTCTCGACGCCTGCGCAGCGAAATGCCGCGTCGATTTCCACGCTCGTGCGGTCGAGCAGCTCGAAGCGGAAGTCGGCCGTTTCGACGCCGTCCTCGTCGATGCGCCGTGCTCGGGACTGGGCACGCTGCGCCAGCATCCCGAAATCCGCTGGCGCCGCTCGCGCGACGACCTCGACGATCTTGCGCGGCGGCAGGGCTCGATTCTCAACGCCGCTTCCCGCTTCGTGAAGCCCGCAGGACGCCTCGTGTACTCGACGTGCACGATCGCGCGCGCCGAGAACGATGACGTCGTTGCGGCGTTTCTCGAATCCCATTCGGAATTTTCGCGCGACGCCGCGGACGCAGTGCCCGCGGCGCTCGTCGACGACAGCGGCGCGCTGAGGACTTTCCCGCATCGCGACGGACTCGACGGATTTTTCGCCGTGCGGCTCGTTCGCCGCCCTCCGAAGAAAGCGGAGCATTCGTGATTGGATCAGCGGCCTCGGTTGCGACCCTCGCCATCGGCCTGGCGACACTGGCCGCGGTCGCGGCCGGCGAGATTCCGCGCCTGAGGATGAATCGCGCGACGATGGCGGTGGTCGGCGCGACGGCGCTGCTGCTGGCCGGCTAGCCGGCGACCCGGACACGCGCAGTCGAGCAATCGATCAGGGCTGCGCGTTGGCGACCACCGCCGCGCTGCCGACGAGGCCGCGTTCGCGCAGGAAGCTCCCGACTGCGTCGGCAAGCACGACATTGCCGCGCGCGCTCAGATGCATGTGCACCGGATCGTAGAGCAGGGAGCCGGCACCTCGATCGCTCGCGGCGGCGCGAAGCTCGGGCGTAAGATCGTCGAACAGGATCCCGAGAGCCGGCGCGCGCGACGCAAGGAAGTCGCGCTGTTCTTCGTCGAGCCGCGTCAGCAGCGGCTCGATGGACGGATCGGAAAACCGCACGTGGCCGGCGTACGTGACGTGCGCCGACGGCGTGTACGTGACGACGGCTGAAAAACCGTGATCGCGAGCCATCGAAGCGAAGCGGCGCAGCGCCGCTTCCCAGACCTGCGGCGAGGTGGTTCCCGCCACCAGTCGCCGCGCCATCACGACTTCGTCGCGGTCGCGGTTCTCGACGTTGAACGCGAGGTCGCCGCCCTCGACGTCGATGCGATAATGGAAATCGATGCCGGTGCGCTCCCAGCCGGTCGCGGCGCCGGCGGCGAGCTGGCTGGCGGCGGCGAGCAGCAGGTTGAGCGCGTAGCTGTGGCGGCCCACCGAGCTGGCGAGCAGCTCCGGCGCGATCGGCTGCGGTCCGTCGCTGGGCGGCTGGCGGCCCTGTTCCACCGCCTCGTGGTAGTCCATGTAGCGCTGGGCGTCGCGCAGGTCGTTGCCTCCGTACACGTTCATCACGACGACGCGCGGGTGCTTGGCCAGGCCGAAAGACTCGAGGAGTTGCAGGTACTCGTAAGGACCGTTTCCGCCGAGGCCGAGACTGAACGTCGAGACTCCGTCCCTTTCGCCGAGCAGCGCCGGCCAGGCCTTCTCCGGCACCAGCGCATGACACCAGGTGAACGAATCGCCGATCGCGATGACGTCGATCCTGTCGTGGCCTTCGTAACGCCCCGGCGGGTTGCAGAAACCGGCTTCGTCGGTGAAGCGCGTCGCATGGTCCTGCGGCTCGTCGACCGACACGATGCGCGTGCGCGGCAGCTCGACGAAGAGCGGCGGCCCGCCGTCGTCGCGCTCGATGGAGCGGAACTCGTTCTGCAGCGGATAGGTACCCGATGCGATCGACGCGCGAAGGCCCGGCTCGAACAGCACGAGCATCTTCGGGGAGATGGCCTGGGGCGCGACGCGAAGCGCGAGCTCGAGCAGCACGAGCGCGAGGGCAATGCCGAGACCGAGGGCACTGGCCTGCTGCGCCCGCACCGTCGCGGCGGCTTCCTCGTCGCCGCCGGGCGGCGTAGTGATCCCGTTCATTGGTCGCGAAGTGTAGGTCCGGCAGCGACAGGCTCGCAACCCCGAACCGGCGCAACTGTGGCGACGAACGATCGCCGCCGGCTCGCCTGCGCAACGTCGCGCGGCGATCGACGCGCGGTTGCCCGCTTGCGGTCGCACTCGTATAAGGCCGCGTGATTCGCGTCGCCCCGTCGATCCTTTCCGCCGATTTCGGACGCCTCGCCGAAGAAGTGCGCGCAGTCACCGCGGCGGGTGCGGACTGGATCCACGTCGACGTGATGGACGGGCATTTCGTGCCCAACCTCACGCTCGGCCCCGATATCGTGGGCGCGATCGATCGTGCGACCGACCTTCCGCTGGACGTGCACCTGATGATCGAGCACCCGGAGCGCTACGTGGAGCAGTTCGTCGCAAACGGCGCCGATTACGTCAGCGTGCACCGCGAGGCGGTTTCCGACCTGCCGGCCTTGATCGACCAGATCGAGTCCTGCGGCGCCCGCGCGGGTATCGTCCTCAATCCCGGCACGCCGGTGGCGTCGCTGGGAGACGCGCTCGAGCGCGCCGACCTCGTGCTGGTGATGAGCGTCAATCCCGGATTCGGCGCCCAGGCCTTCATGGACGTTTCCCTGCCGAAGCTGGCCGAGTTGCGCGAGCTGCGCGAGAAGAACGGCTGGCGCTACGTGCTCGAGGTCGACGGCGGCATCAAGACGGGCAACGTCCAGCAGGTGATCGACGCCGGCGCCGACGTCGTCGTCGCCGGCTCGGCCGTCTTCAAGAGCGGCGACTACGCCGCGACGATCGGCGCCCTGCGAGGCAAAACGCGCTGAAATCCCGGGAAGGGCACTCGAGCTCCGCCTGCCCGGCGTTCCGTCGCAACTGCAGCAAATGCGTCCGTGTTCCGGATTTCCCTGTGACGGGGGTCGTGTTATCAGGGCCGGTCCGACGGGCTGCGGGGTGTAGCTCAGCCTGGTAGAGCACTGCGTTCGGGACGCAGGAGCCGGAGGTTCAAATCCTCTCACCCCGACCATCCCACCGGCTCCAAAGCCCGGTCGCGTGTATTTCTCGCCGAACCTCGGGTGCCTCCTCTTTCTCCTGCTGATCGCGATGATCGGTGGAGCGCCGCTCTTGGTCGGGCTGGCGCGGGTCATACTTTTCTTCTTCGTCGCCAGCAGCCTGGCGGGCCTGTTCGGCTCCTGGTGGCTGCGGCGCCGCGCGATCCCGATGGCGGCTGCCCGCCACGAGCGCTTCGTCTTCATCCTGGTCCACCTGCTCGTGCGCCTGGCCGAGGCCGACGGCAGCCTGGACCGCCGCGAAGTCACCGTCATCCGGGACTTCTTCGCGCGCGAGCTCGGCTACAGCGACGAGCGCCTGCTGGCCATCCGCGACCTGATCAAGGCCGCCCGCGTCTCGACCGTGTCGGTGGCCGAGCTGTGTGCCCGCCTGGTCGAGGAGTTCGACCTCCAGGCCCGCTTCATCGTCGTCGACCTTCTCGGACGGGTTGCCCGGGCGGACGGGGTCGTCAGCCCGGCCGAAGCGGCCATCCTCGAGGAGGTTGCCCGGCGCCTCGGATTGGACCCCTTCCTTCGCGGCTTCGCGTGGCACCAGGGATTCGGCCAGCACGGGTTCGGCCAGAGGGCCGCGGCGCCCGACCGCAGCGCCGAGGCCCTGGCGGTCCTCGGCCTCAAGCCGGGCGCCAGCGCCGCCGAGATCAAGCAGGCTTGGCGCCAGCTCTCCAAACAGAACCATCCGGACCGGGTCACGCACCTAGGTGAAGAGTTCCGCAGGGTCGCCGAGGAGAGAATGCGGCGGATCAACGCCGCCTACGACACCTTGAAGGCCGCCGGCATGGCCCTGTGACAGGCTCCCGTTGCCATGCTAGGTACGGCGCTCCGGGTTTGCACAAGTTGGCGGCACTGCCTTCAATCGCGGCACGCCCGCCCCGAAAAAGGGGCGGGGAACCCTTTGGATTTGCGATGCGGGCCGTGGCATCGCAATTGCACAACCGAGGCCTGACAAGCGCAGCTCGTGAGCAGACCTTGCCAGCGCTCAGGCCCCGGCCGTACCGGTGTCTGCGGGTGGTGGATGACGGCTTGGCAACGCAGCGGTCGCCTGTGGCGGACTACATGAAACGTCAGGAGCGCAAGCAATGAAAAAGGTCGAAGCAATCATCAAGCCCTTCAAGCTCGACGAAGTGAAGGAAGCCCTTAGCGGCGTCGGAGTGCAGGGCATCACCGTCAGCGAGGTCAAGGGATTCGGCCGCCAGCGCGGCCACACCGAACTGTACCGCGGCGCCGAGTACGTCGTGGACTTCCTGCCCAAAGTGAAGCTCGAGGTCATCGTCAAGGAAGACCAGGTCGAGCCCGTCGTCGAAGCGATCACCGCCGCCGCCCGCACCGGCCGCATCGGTGATGGAAAGATCTTCGTTACGACGGTAGATGAGGTTGTTCGAATCCGAACCGGTGAGACCGGAGAGTCGGCGCTCTGAGCGAAAGAGCACCGGTTCGTTTGTTCCAACTCGCATTCGCCCGCGTCCAGGACCCAGCCCCCAGGACCAAGTAGGAGGACCAGACTGCAATGACAGCGAAAGAAGCGATGAAGTTCGCCAAAGAGAACAAGGTCGAGATGGTGGACTTCAAATTCTGTGACATGCTCGGCGCGTGGCAGCACTTCACCACGCCCGTGAGCGAGTACGAGGAGGCCATCTTCGAGGAAGGCCTCGGATTCGACGGATCGTCGATCCGTGGATGGAAGGCCATCAACGCCTCGGACATGCTCGTCGTGCCCGATCCCGTCACGGCCCGCATGGATCCTTTCATGGAACGGCCGACGCTGTCGCTGATCTGTGACGTCGAGGATCCGCTGACGCGCGAGCGCTACGACCGTGACCCGCGCAACATCGCCCGCCGCGGCGCCGAGTTCCTCAAGTCCACCGGACTTGCCGACACGGCGTACTTCGGACCGGAGCCCGAGTTCTTCATCTTCGACTCCGCCCGCTTCGTGACGCGCCAGAACATGGGCTACTACGAGGTGGATTCGAACGAGGCGATCTGGAACACCGACGAGGACGGCGGCCAGAACCTCGGCTACAAGATCCGCAACAAGGAAGGCTACATCCCGGTCGCACCGAACGACCAGCAGCAGGACATCCGCACCGAGATGGTGCAGGTGATGGAGAGCGTCGGCATCCGCGTCGAGCGCCAGCACCACGAGGTAGCCACTGCAGGCCAGGCCGAGATCGACATGCGCTTCGCGTCGCTCGTCGACATGGGCGACAACCTCATGTGGTTCAAGTACATCGTCAAGAACGTCGCGCGCCGCCACGGCAAGACCGCGACGTTCATGCCGAAGCCGCTGTTCGGCGACAACGGATCGGGCATGCACTGCCACCAGTCGCTGTGGAAGGACGGCAAGCCGCTGTTCGCCGGTGACAAGTACGGCGGCATGTCGCAGATGGCGCTGCACTACATCGCCGGCATTCTCCAGCACGCGCCCGCGATCTGCGCGATCACCAACCCGACGATGAACTCGTACCACCGCCTGGTGCCGGGCTTCGAGGCTCCGGTCAACCTGGCGTACTCGAGCCGCAACCGCTCGGCGTCGGTGCGCATCCCGACCTACTCGCCGTCCCCGAAGGCCAAGCGCATCGAGGTCCGTTTCCCGGACCCCGCCACCAACGGCTACCTCGCGTTCACGGTAATGATGATGGCCGGCCTCGACGGCATCGAGCGCAAGCTCGATCCGGGCGCCTCCCTCGACAAGGACATCTACTCGCTGTCCAAGGCCGAGCTGAAGGACGTCCCGAGCGTGCCGGGCTCCCTGTCCGACGCGCTGGACGCCCTCGAGAAGGACCACGCCTTCATGCTCAAGGGCGACGTCTTCAGCGAGGACTTCATCGAGACGTGGATCGAGCACAAGCGCAGCAAGGAAGTGGACGCCATCCGCCTGCGTCCGCATCCCCACGAGTTCGAGATGTACTACGACTGCTGAGTCGCACGCATCCAACCCTGCAACCAAAACGGCCCGCCCCCGGCAACGGAGGCGGGCCGTTTTCACAAGCGCCGCCGCAATTCAGCGCCGCCGCATCCCGGCCCAAACTCTCGAAGCGCGCATCCGCGAGCCGGGCGCCGAGAAGGGGCCAGATGCAAGGCGGACTCGCGTGAGCGAGCGAAAGCGCTCGCCGCTCAATGTTTCGCGGCTCGCTCCCGT